>CAYODZ010000050.1:0-2073 GCA_964402835.1 uncultured Gammaproteobacteria bacterium
CGAGCGCGGTGGATTGGCAGAACGGGACCTGGTCCGGCTATCAGAATACGGCGCCGGATTGTCTGCTGCGGGTGTGGGTTGGCGCGGTTGGCACAGCGCCGCACGCACTCGACTGTGCCGCGCTCAATGACACGCCGACCCCACCGCCACCGCCGCCCCCGGCGCCAAGCGGTGGTGGTGGGCGGAGCGGCTATGCGTGGCTCTTCGCGATGGCAGTGCTTCTAATCGTCCGGCGCGTTCCGTTCGGCAATCTGCTTAAGGCCCACTTGCAGCTGACCCGCGTATAACCAACGCCCGTTCAACATCACCCCGGTAATGCGCGATGCGTTGCTGACGTCCGCCAGCGGATTGCCCTCGACCAACACGAGGTCGGCACGCTTACCGACTTCGACCGTTCCGAAATCCTCCGATGCATTGAGGAAGCGTGCGACGTTGACGTTGCCGGTCGCGAGCGCCTGGTACGGCGTGAGGCCCGCGGCGACGAGCATGCGAAGTTCGTCGTGGATCGAAAAGCCCGGCACGTTGAAGATCTGCGGCGCGTCGGAACCGAGCAGCAGCCCCGCCCCCGCGTCCTGCAACGCAACCATCAGCTTTGCGCGCACCTCGATGAAGCGCTCGGCGAGCGCGGGATCGTACGCGGACTGGCCGAGCATGCCGCGCTTCGCTTCGACCCACTGCGCAACCGTCGCGCGCGGCATGTATTGCATGATGTCGCGTTGTGCGAGCGTCTCCGCGCTCGGCGTCGGCAGCAATAAATGCTGCATCAACGCTTCGGTCGGGACCACCCACGCTCCGGCCTCGCGCACGCGCTCGACCAGCGGACGGATTTTCGATTCGTCGACCTCGCCCGCGAGATTCCAGCCAAAGAACATCGATTGCGCATCCGCGAGCGGCGAACCCTCACGCAACAGCGGCGGGAAGAACTCGTCGAGGTGATCGATGGTCGCCTGTCCGGCGGCGAGCGCACGCTCGAGCCCGACAGCGGCCGGCACGTGCCCGCCGAATGCGATGTCGTGCTCGTCGGCAGCGGCAACGATTGCGTCGTAGCGCGCACGGTCGAGGCCCGGGTGAATCTTCAAGAAATCGTAGCCGGCGCGTTTCTGCTCGGCGACCATTTCACGTGCAGCCGCGGGTGTCGGCACCGAATTGCCGTTCAAGGACGGGCCCGAGGTGTAGATGCGCGGGGATACGATTTCGCGTCGCTCTGCGCGGTCCCGTAAAGCAATATGATGCGGCGCGCCGAGCATCGACCGCACGAAGGTGATGCCGTTCGCTGCGTACAGGAACAGCGTGTCCTCGATCAGCTGCGGGTCATGCGCTTGTGGTGGAACGTGCGCATGCATCTCGGCGAGGCCCGGCATCAGGAAACGGCCGCGTCCGTCGATAGTCATCGCCTCTTTTGGAATCGCGAGTTCCGGCCCGATCGCCTCGATACGACCGTCGCGGACGATGACCGTCTGCCCCTCAACGACCCGCTCTGAATCCATCGGCACGACGGTCACGTTCGTGAATGCGAACACCGTCGGCGGCGGCGGAATCGCCATCGCTGCGCCGCCGATGAGGCTCAGAACCAGAATCAATACTCTCGCCATCATCCACCTCCCGGTTTTTCCCTCTGATAGTATCGCGGCATCGAAGTTCCTGGGGGCGGGGCATGATCGACAATGCGGGCACGATAATCGGGACCTTCACGGTCTACCTCGGTGTCATTTTCGTGATGGCCTATCTCGCGTACCGGCGAACGGCCAACCTCTCCGACTTCATCCTGGGCGGACGCTCGCTGAACCGCTGGGTCACCGCGCTCGCCGCGCAAGCATCGGACATGAGCGGCTGGCTGCTGATGGGCCTGCCCGGATTCGCATACCTCGCTGGCTTCGAGGCCGGCTGGATGGTCGTTGGCCTGATTGTCGGTACCTATCTGAACTGGCGGTTCGTCGCGCAACGCCTGCGCGAGGCCACCGAGCGCCTCGGCGACTCGCTGACGCTCCCCGACTATTTTGAGCGGCGATTCAGCGACGATTCCCGCGCGTTGCGCCTGATCGCCGGGGCATTCGTGTTGTTCTTCTTCGCGCT
>CAYODZ010000051.1:0-23376 GCA_964402835.1 uncultured Gammaproteobacteria bacterium
GATTGCGACCTTGTGGACCGGCAAACCCTGGCTGCGCGCGCCGATGCGCTTCATTCTCGGTTTTTTCTTCATCTTCGTACTCGGCGGTCTGACCGGCGTGATGGTCGCGCTCGTGCCGTTCGACTGGCAGGTGCACGACACGCACTTCATCGTCGCGCATCTGCATTACGTCCTCATCGGCGGTATGTTGTTCCCGTGCTTTGCGGCGGTGTACTACTGGCTGCCGCTGCTGTCAGGGCGGATGCCCGACGAGGGGTTCAGCAAGGTTACGTTCTGGCTGTTGTTCCTCGGCTTCAATGCAACCTTCCTGCCGATGCACCTGACCGGTCTGCTCGGCTTGCCGCGGCGCGTGTACACCTACGGTGAGGCATTCGGGCCGGCGATGCAGTGGTTGAACCTCGTTTCCACCGCGGCGGGTTTCGTGTTCGCGCTCGGCGTGGTCGCGTTTATCGTTAGCGTTGTACTCGGTTGGCGCAACGGCGCGCGCGCGCCGCACAACCCGTGGGGCGCGGCGACGCTCGAATGGGCGATGCCGACGCCACCGCCCGTGTACAACTTCGTGAGCATTCCGACCATCGCGTCGCGCGACCCGCTGTGGGACGAGCCCTCACGCGTCGAGCGGGCCGCCGAAGGACACGGATTCCTGCGCGGCGCACCGCGAGGCGTGCGTGAGATGCTCGGCACCTCGATGCGTTCAGGTGCACCCGAGCTCGTCGTCGAAATCTCGGGCTCCACGTGGTTGCCGCTGTGGACCGCGCTGTCGTTGTTCGGGGCCATCGTGATGTTCATGGTGAAGTGGTACTGGGTATCGGCCGCGTTACTGCTCCTCACGCTGGCGCTCGTGCTCGCGTGGTTGTGGACGACCGGCGACCGACTCGAGCGGCGCGAGATCAACGCCGACCACGAGGGTGCTCAGCCGCTCGTCCTCCCGACGCAGGCCGGCAGCGTCCATGCGCCGGGCCTATGGGGTACTGCGGTGTTCGTACTCGTGAGCGGTACGCTGCTCGCATCGCTCGTGTTCGCGTATTTTTATCTGTGGCTCGGCGCCGATACCTGGCCACCGGCGGGGCAGGGGAGGTTATCGGTTATGTGGGGCGGCGCATCGTTTGCGGCGCTGCTCGTCGCTGGGGCGGCGTTGCATTGGCTACGCGCTCCGCGGGTCGCGGCCGTGGCGCTCGGCGCATTTCTGGTCGCCGTGGCGCTCGTGCTCGCCGGCTTCGACGCGTCGCCACGCGAACACGCGTACGCGTCGGTCGTGACCGTGTTGATTGGCTTCCAGGCGGTCTACGCTGCGGTCGCGCTTATTGCCTGCGTGTTCACGGCGCTAAGGCCGCTCGCGTTCCGCATCGCGGCGTTGTTCACTTACTACGTGGTCGGTACCGGCGTGCTCATCCTTGCGGTCGTCTATCTATTTCCGGCGGTGCAATGATGCTCAGCGCGATTTTCCCGATGATCACTTGGGCACTCTATTTCGTGGTGGTGTACGCGGTACAGGGCATCGGATGTGATCAGGCCTGGAACCGTAACCTGCTACTGGGTACGAACGCGCTCACGCTCGCGTTGGTGGTTCTCACCGTTATAGCGCTTGCACTCATCGCGTGGCAGGGCGCGCGTGCCTGGCCGGCGCGCGCCGATTTTCGCGGGCGAGTCACCATCGCCCTAGTCGTACTTGCGACACTCGCAACCGCGTTCACCGGTATCCCGATTCTGATGTTGGAGCCCTGCGCCGCATGAACCGCCCACAGCAAACCCCTGCGCGCAGTACGGTCACGATCAAGTACCACCCGATCCATCCGATGCTCGTCGTGTTCCCGGTGGCGTTCCTGATGACGACCCCGCTTGTCGATGCCGTGTTCTGGTGGACCGGTGATCCGTTCTGGGCAGACGTCGCATTCTGGCTGGTCGTGGGCGGCGTTGTCGCCGGTATTGGTGCGGCGATTGTCGGCCTAATCGACTTTGTGACCGTGTCGGAAGTGAGGCGTCATGCAGCGAGTTGGAGCCACATGATCGTCGCCATCACGCTGCTCGCGCTCGCAGCCTGCAACCTTCGGTTGCGCTGGGATGCGGCCGCGGATCTGTTTCCGTGGGGCTTTACGCTGTCGATTGCGACTGCGGCGCTCGTGATGGTCGCGGCGTGGCTCGGCGGGACGCTTACGTTCCGTCACCGGATTGGGGTGTATGAACACTCCACGGATTGAGTTCGACGGGTTTCGCAGCGGTCAGCGCGGCGATCGCGAGGAACAGCGCGAGCGGGGCCCAGGTCAACACGCGGAACGTGAGCGGGCCGTGCCTGGAATCACCTTCCTCGAGCCGGTGCAACACGTAACCAAGGTAGGCATGCAGCAGCACAACCGCGCCGACGAGTATGAGTTTCGCCGGCAACCACGCCCCTTCGAAGCCGTACGCGAGAATCATCGTCATTCCGAGCGTGACCGCGATGGCCGCCGCGGGTGTCATCACGGCTTTGTACAAGACGCGCCCGAGGTGTGTGTTCGCGGGCTGGTCGCCACCGATGAACACACGCGGCAGGAACAGCAAGCCGGCAAACCAAGTCGCGACCGCCGCGATGTGAAAAAATTTCAACCAAAAAACCATTCCACCCTCTCGGCAGTCTTGTTGTTGATCGCGCCTGCGCCAGTGTATGCGCATACGCTGAGTTCGGCCGACGCATGGCTCCTCGCGCCGTGGTTAACCATAGCCGCTTTTTATGCATTCGGCATCGGGCGATTGGGCGTTCGCGCCGTGGCCTTTGCGGCCGGCTGGCTGGCGCTCGGCGCGGCGTTACTGTCGCCGCTCGATGCCTACGCCGAAGCGTCGCTTGCGGCGCACATGACCCAGCATATGCTGTTGCTCGCCGTGGTGCCGCCGCTGCTGGTCGCGGGCAGGCTGGCGGCAGTTTTGCTCGGGATAATGCCAACGTCCATGGCGCGCTTGCTTGCGCGCATCGCGCGCTGGCGCGGCTGGCCGAATGGACTTGGCGCGGCGACCGTGCTGCAACTCCTCGTCGTCTGGGGGTGGCACGCGCCGCTCGCCGTCGTCTGGGCATCACGGAGTGATGCGTTGCATTGGGCGATGCACGCGAGCTTTCTGATCGCCGGACTGTTGTTCTGGACGGCGTTGTGGCGGTCCGCGCGGGGCGGCGTCGCGATTGCCGTGACGATGGCTCACATGGGTCTGTTGGCTGCGCTGATGACGTTTAGTCCACGGTCGTGGTACTCGGTTTACCCGGAACTCGCCGACCAGCAGCTGGCGGGGCTGATTATGTGGGTGCCCGCCGCGGTTCCGTACATCATTGGCGGCCTCGCCATTGCCGCCGCGTGGCTGCGTCGCGGTAAGTTGGCGACCGAACATACAAGCGCGTCACACGATTCCTAGGATGGACCCATGTCCGTCCCCGCCAGCCGACTCGACTCCATTCGCGCGCTCACGCACGAACTTGCGCACGTCGAGCGGTTGATAGACAAACTCAGGGAGATGCCGCCAGCACCTTCGCGTGCGGTTGTGCTCGACCTTGTACTGGACCTTCACACCGACGGCGCACGCCGTCTAAGGAACCTGCAACAGCAGGCCATGCAATGAACCTCGCGCCGGTTCAGGCAATCGAGGGCGACGTACTCTACGACGGCTTCATCGTTTACCCATATCGTGACGCACCGCCGCGACGACAACGCCGCTGGACGTTTGGCGCGCTGTATCCGCGCGCCTATGCTCAGCAGCGCGAGGCGCAACTCTGTAGCCAACAGGTCCAATGTTTGATTCGCGGGGATGAAGACACGCAAGTCGAAATCCGCACCTGTTTTTTGCAGCTCACCGACCGTCAACCTGGCCGGCTCGCGGCGCCAGTGACGGCGTTGCCCCGGTTTAGGGACCCCGATTTCACACCAGTCGAACGTCTCGAGCTCGGTGGCGAGACACATTACCACTGGCAGGAGGCGCTGGAGCGGGAAGTCGACTTACCGGCGGCGTCGCTCGCCGAGCTCTCCGGCGCCGGTGTGCGGCACCGTTTCGATTACGACGATGAGCGTTCCTTCGAGGGGCTTCGCGACGGTACTGGACGAATCGCCGCGGTATTGCTGCGCTCACGCGAGCGATTGACCGGAGAGATCAGCGCGTATTCGCAGCCGATTGAAGACGACCTCTACCGCATCACAATACGCGTTGAGAATCTCACGCCGTTGGGTGGCGCGCTACGCTGGGACGATGAAGCCGCGGCACGCCACTCACTCGCGTCGGCGCACACGGCAGTATCCGTGACCGACGGCCGCATCGTTTCGTTAATCGACCCGCCACCCGACTGCGCGATCGCCGCGGCGGGCTGCGTGAACAAGGGCTGCTTCCCGGTACTCGTCGGTGACCCTGCGCGTTGCGATACATTACTTGCGTCACCGGTGATCCTCTACGATTTCCCGCATGGCGCGCGCTAAGGGTTCTTGGTTCACGCGCCTTGCGATGCACGCATCACACGGCGCGGGGCGGCCCGCGGCGTTCATCGTCGCCGCGCTCATCGTTGTCGCGTGGGCGGTGACCGGACCGATGTACGAGTTCAGCGACCGGTGGATGTGGGTGATTCACACGGCGACGTCAATTGCGACCTTTCTGCTTGTTTTTCTGCTACATAACAGTGAGTCACGCAACACCGAGGCGATTCAGATTAAACTCGACGAGTTGATTCGCGTCATCGATGACACGCGCAAGGGCGTGCTTGACCTCGAGAAACTCGACCAGAGCCAACTTGACGAAATTCACGAACGGTACGAACGACTCGGCCGATGGAGTAAGGACAAATCATGAGAACATTCCCGATGCTACTGGGCGCGCTCGCGCTGACACTCTCCATCCCCGCGTTCGCAGGAGACGGCATCACGGTCACGATGCACGCGGTCGACCGTGACGGCACCGGCGAAGCGGCCGGTACGGTGGAAATTACCCGGACCAAGCACGGGCTGGTGTTCACGCCGTCGCTCGAAGGATTGCCACCGGGTCTGCATGGCTTCCACGTGCACCAGAACGCGAGCTGCGCGCCGCAGGAGAAGGACGGCAAGGTCACGCCCGCCGGCGCCGCTGGCGGCCACTACGACCCGAAGAACGCGGGCGAGCACGGCACGCCGTGGGGCGACGGCCATCGAGGTGATCTGCCCGCATTGTTCGTCGACGCGGAAGGTAACGCCGACTATCCGGTGCTCGCGCCGCGGTTGAAACTTAAGGACCTCGACGGCCGTGCGCTGATGGTGCACGCAGGCGGCGACAACCATTCTGACGAGCCCGAAGCGCTCGGCGGCGGTGGCGCGCGCATCTTCTGCGGCGTCATCAAGAAGTAGTATCGCGGCGCAAAGGCGCCGCTCCTACAGGTGCCAATGCTTGATGGAGGAGCGGCACCTTTGTGCCGCGATAGTCGGGCCACCGGCGTCTGTCCCGCCACCACCACGGGACATAACTCACCGCTGATAATCCGGCGATGCGCGCCACGCTCGCCGTCATTGTGTTTTGCATCAGCCAGTCTGCTTTTGCCGATTGGCGCACCGAGGTATTGAGGCTCGCGCAAGCGGGCGACGTCAAAGGCGCGATTGAACTCGCCGAACTCGAACGCACCCCGTGGCTCGCACCGCACCTCGCGCGCGTGTTGCCAGCGCCCGACGCCTATCTCGGTTGGGTCATGACGCCGAACCACGCCATCGCGTATCGCACGGGCAACACACCGGCGCTCCGCGTGCTGCCACTCTCCATTTCCTTCGAGGCCGATGTCCGCCTGTTGCGTGACCGCTTGGTCGGCCAACAGCCCGTGCATCATGATGCCGTGGCCCGCGTACATGCCGCGCTCATCGATCCGCTGGCCGACTGGTTGGCCAAGCATCCCGCGTGGGTGTTCGCACCGGACGGTGCGCTCGCCTCATTGCCGTGGCCTTTGGTTACGGAATTCCCAGTGGTGCTCGCCGTGTCGGAGCGGGGCGCGGCCCTGTCGTCGTCGCGCGCGGCGCGAGCTCGTAAGCGACCGTGGTCGCTGCTCGCTTTCGCGCGCACGGAACTGCCTGCGGCACGCGCAGAAATCGATCTCGCGGCGCTCGCGCTGGGTGGCGACGCGACGCTGCTGCACGGACCCGGCGCGCTGGATGCGCTACGCCGGGCGGCTTATGACGGCACCCTGTCCGATGCGCGATTCGTCCTCATCGCCGCGCATGCGGAGGAGCGCGACGGTGCGATCGTGCTTGACCTGGGCCCGGACGCAGACGCGCGGTATACGCCGACCGATACCGTTCACCTGCAATTCGGCGCCGAACTCGTGGTGCTGTCCGCGTGCGAAACCGCGTTCGGGGCCCGGTTCGCCCACGCAGCCATCTTCGCGGGGGTGGGGCAGACCCTGCTCACGCAGTGGCGGGTTGATGACGCGCCGAGCGCGCAGTTTGTCGCAGCGCTGTTCGCTGCGCTCGGCCGAGGCGCCCCTGCCCAAGTGGCGCTTGCCGAAACACAGCGCGCGTTCAAAGCGGGCCGCCACGGGGCCCGCTACGCCCACCCGTATTACTGGGCCGGATGGGTCTTGTGGGGCGGGTTATAATCCATGGCATGGATTCTCTGGCTAAATTCATTGCGGCCCTCGTCAGCGTCATCGTGCTCGCCGCGAGCCTGTTCGTGGGCGCGGTCGTCGCGCTCGTCGTACTGGGTTTCGTCGCCATCGGCTGGGCGGTCTTTGCATTCCGGATGTGGCAAGCGCGGCGCCGTGTGCGCAGCGCCGAAGCGAGTTCGTCGTCGACGACCGTGGATGGGGATTACCGCGTGGTGCATGACTCGCGTGAGGAAAAGGATTGAACAGCGACGCTTACCGGCAGGCTTTGCGCCGACGGCCGCTATTCACGCCGCTGTACGCGGGCGTCGCCCTGCTCATAGCGGGCGTACTGGTGCTCGGCTGGATCGGCTTCGGGCTCTGGCAACCGCCCGGCACGGTCATCGTCGTGCGGCATATGGAAAAGGCGGTCGGGGGCGGCGATGATCCGGCGCTCTCCGACATCGGCACGGCACGGGCTGAGCGCGTCGCAACCGTGCTCGCCGCGACCGGCGTGGACGCCGTCTTTGCGACCCAGTATCGACGCACGGTCGAGACGGCCACACCGCTGGCCCAGCGCCTGTCGTTACCGCTGCATGTGTACGAAGCGGGCAACACGCCAAGCCTGATTGATTCGCTCAACGACCGGCATCGCGGAGAAACGGCGGTGGTAGTGGGCCACAGCAATACGGTGCCCGAGATCGTTGAAGCGTTGTCGGGTGAGGACATCGGACCCATTGCTGAGGACCGCTATGGGGATGTTTTCGTGGTGGTGCGGCCGCGATGGGGTCGTGCGACCGTGACTCGATTATTTATAGAATAACAACAAGTTAAAGCACTTACTTCATGTCAAATAGAAGAAAATCGGCGTCGCGATCGGCGCTGATTTCCAACTGACCCTCGTCAGTCACCGCCGCGGCGTCGCCCGCGCCGAGCAGCGTGCCATTCACAGATACCTCGCCCTTGATCAGCTGCAGCCATGCGCGTCGGCCTTCGCGAAGCGTGTGGGTGAGCGTTGTTCCGGCGGTCGGCCGCGCCACGAATAGCGACGCGTCCTGGTGAATCGCGATCGGCGCGCCCGCGCCATCGGGCGCGGCGAGCAGCGCAAGCGCGTTGTCGGCGGCGCCCGGGGGGAGTTTCGTCTGGCCATAACGCGGCGCATGGCCGGCCGCATCGGGCAGTATCCAAATCTGCAACAGGTGGACCGGGTCGGTCTCCGATGCGTTGAACTCGCTGTGCCGAACGCCGGTCCCTGCCGCCATGTATTGGAGCTCGTCCGCGCCGATGATCGAGCCCGTGCCCATGCTGTCGCGGTGGGCGAGCGCGCCGTCCACGATCCACGTCAGGATTTCCATGTCTTGGTGCGAGTGGGGCGGAAAGCCGCCACCGCCGGCAATGTGGTCCTCGTTGATGACGCGCAGCGGCCCGAAGCCCATGTGAGCCGGGTCATGGTAGTTCGCGAACGAAAACGAATATCGCGTTTTCAGCCAGCCGTAGTCACCCCGGCCGCGGTGGTCGCTAAACCGGACCTTAATCACTGGCCCGCCATCGCCTTAAGCGTAATGCCGACCAGGTAGGCCGCGTAAGTCCCGGTCACATAGCCGATGGAGCCCATGATGACCCCGACCGGCGCGAGGTTCGGATGGAATGCGGAGGCAACGACCGGCGTGGACGCGGCCGCGCCGATGTTCGCCTGCGAGCCCACTGCGAAATAGAACAAGGGCGCTTTCAGGAGCTTCGCGGCCGTGAACAGCACGATGATGTGCACGAGCATCCAGATGATGCCGAGCACCAGCAGCCAAGGCACTTCGACCAACGCGCGTAGGTCCATCTGCAGGCCGATGCTGGCAATCAGAAAATACAGCATCACCGAGCCGAGCGCCGATGCGCCCGCGCCTTCAAGCCGTCGCAGCTTGGTGAAACTCAGTAGCAGGCCAGCGGTGGTCGCGCTCAGTACCAGCCACAGGAACGACGAGTTCAGGTTCAACTGTGTCGACCATGCGAACTGGCCGAAGAAAGCGGCGATCGGGCCCGCGACAGCATGTGCGACCGCGACCACGCCGAACGCGAGGCCGACCATGACCATGAGGTCGGTGAGTGTCGTCACGCGGCCGTGCTCGGCGTGGAACGCCTCGATGCGGCGCGTGATCTCCTTGATCGCCGAGGTGTCCGCACCGGTGCGACGGTCGATGGCATCCGCGCGTGCGGCGAGGAATAAGAGCGTCGCCATCCAGAGGTTCGCAACCGCGACGTCGACGACCGCGAATTGCCCGAAGGTGTCCGCATCCACGTTGAACACTTCGCGCATCGCGACCATGTTCGCGCCGCCGCCGATCCAGCTGCCCGCGAGGGCCGCCATGCCGGCCCAGGTGTCGCCTTCCATCGTCGGCGGGTGGATGATGCCCATCGCGAGGAACGCGACCACCGCGCCGAGCATCACACCGAGCGTTCCGGCGAACAGCACCGCAATCATCTTCGGCCCGAGCTTCATCAGGCCGCGCACATCGACAGAAAGCGTGAGCAGCACCAGCGCCGCGGGCAGCAGCATGTCGCGCGAGATCGGCGCGTACAACGGCGTCGCGTGTCCGTCGACCAGTCCGAACGTGTTGTACAGGGCCGGGATGAAATAGCACAACAGTAGCGCGGGCACATAGGCGTAAAACTTTCGGAAGAACGCAGTTGGCCCGGACGCGGTCCAGAAAATCACGCCGAGGGTCGCCGCGATCAGGCCGATGACGACGAAGTCGTTGGTCAGTAAGGGCGTCGTTTCCATGGCAGGAGAATAGCCCAGAAGTGGACCGGTCGGCATCTGCGCGGTATCGTCGGCGCGGATGACGCTCGACCGCCAGCCGACACTCGTAGGCGAACGCCTGACGCTCAGGCCGCTGCGCGACGATGACTTCGATGCGCTGTACGCGGTCGCGTCCGACCCGAAAATCTGGGCGCAGCACCCGGAGCCCACGCGCTGGCAGGAACCGGTGTTCCGCCACTTTTTCGCCGAAGCGATTGCGTCGGGTGGCGCGCTCGCCGCGATCGACAACGCGAGCGGGGCGGTCATCGGCTCGTCGCGCTACCACGACTACGACCCCGACAGGTCCGTGGTCGAGATCGGCTGGTCGTTCCTCGCGCGCAACTATTGGGGTGGCCGCTACAACGGCGAGATGAAACGCCTGATGCTCGACCACGCGTTCCGCTCGGTCGACCGCGTCGTGTTCGTCATCGGTCCGGACAACACCCGTTCGCGCCGCGCGGTCGAGCGCATCGGTGCAAGGTTGGTCGGCACCGCGCCCGAACCACGCAGCCACCTGTTGTACGAGATTCGGAAGGAGCCGCCCGTGAGCACAGCGACGCTCGCGCATTACGATGCCAACGCGGCGAGCTTCTGGGAAGGTACGCGCGACCACGACGTCCAGCAGAACATCGACGCGCTGCTGCGGCATATCGAAAGCGAGTCGCCGTACCGCATTCTGGACTTAGGCTGCGGGCCCGGTCGCGACCTCGCGACGTTCAAGTCACTCGGTCACGAACCGGTCGGCCTCGACGGCTCGCCGAAGTTCGCGGCGATGGCCCGTGAGCACACAGGCTGTGAGGTCTGGGTGCAAAATTTTTTAGAACTTGATCTACCCAGCGACCACTTCGACGGCGTTTTCGCGAACGCGTCGCTGTTCCACGTCCCGACACGCGATCTGGCGCGGGTGCTGCGCGAGCTCCGCACGACGCTCAAGCCAGGCGGCGTCCTGTTCGCGTCGAATCCGCGCGGCAACGACGACGAGGGCTGGCACGGTGGGCGCTACGGGGTGTACCACACGCTCGAATCATGGCGCGCCTTCCTCACGGCGGCGGGCTTCACCGATCTCGAACACTATTACCGGCCTACTGGCCTGCCGCGCGAGCAACAGTCGTGGCTCGCCACGGTGTGGCGGAGGTCATGACCGTGCGAGAACCGCTAATCCCAGCGGTCGTCGCGCGCGTAGACGACCTCATTCTCGACCTTCACGGGGAACACCGCAGTCGGCTCATACGCGGGCGGCGTCAACGCCTGGCCGGTCTTGATGCAGAAGCGTGAGCCGTGACGCGGGCAAATCACTTCGCAGCCCTCGATCTTGCCACCGGTAAGCTCCGCACCGTCGTGCGTGCACACGTCCTCTAGCGCAAAGAATTCGCCGTCGACGTTGAACACGGCGATAAAGGTGCCGCGGTCCTCGACGACCGCGTAGCCGCCTGGCGCGATGGAATCCGTCGGACCAATCTCGACCCAGTCGGCCATCAGTACATCCCCAGCGCGAGCTTCGCGGTGTCGGACATCATCGTGCGGTCCCACGGCGGGTCGAACGTCATTTCGACGTTCGTGTCGGTCACATTCGGGACGGCCGCGACTTTTTGCTCGACGTCCTGCTTGATGTAATCGCCCATACCGCATCCGGCGGCGGTCAGCGTCATCGTGACATCGACGCGGTTGCCGCCTTCGTCAGTCGGTGTGACCTTCATTGAATAGATGAGACCGAGTTCGACGATGTCGACCGGAATCTCAGGGTCGTAGACCGTCTTCAACTGCGCCCAGACCGCGTTCTCGTCGACGGGGCCATCTGCAGTCTTCGGCTGCGACTCCTTCGCTTCGACCTCGAGGCCGAGTGCGTCCGCGTCCTGGCCGTCGATGCGCGCGAGGTTGCCGTTCACAAAAACGGTGAACGTGCCGCCAAGCGACTGGGTGATGGTCACCTCGGTGCCGCCCGGAATGCGCACGGGCGTGCCGGCCGGAATCAGCACCGCATCGGTGTCGCGTTCGAGGACGATGGGTTCGCGTGTGTTCAACATGTCTTCACTCCGTCTTCACTGCTTCATGCTCGCCGTGCAGCGCGCCGACGAGCGTGTGCCACGCAAGCGTCGCGCATTTGATGCGCGACGGGTACTCGCGCACGCCGGCCAGCACCGTGAGTTTGCCCTCCATCTCGGTCTCGCTGGCGCCGGTCAAAAGGTCGTGCACCTGCGCGAACAACCGCTCGGCCTCGGCGACCGGCTTGCCCTTCAACGCCTCGGTCATCAGTGACGCCGACGCGACGGATATTGCGCAGCCAGAACCTTCAAACGTGACATCTGAAATGGTGTCGCCGTCGCGCTTCACGTACACCGTGAGCTTGTCGCCACACAGCGGGTTGAAGCCCTCAAGTTGCTGGTCCGGCGTCTCGATGCGGCGAAAGTTTCTGGGCGACCGGTTGTGGTCGACGATGACCTCTTGATAAAGCTGGCGCAGGTCCATCAGGCGAACACCGCGTGCACGCGCTCGAGTGATGCCACCAGTGCATCGACGTCGTCGCGGGTGTTGTACAGCGCGAAGGACGCGCGCGCGGTCGCTGGCACGTTGAAGAACTCCATTACCGGCATCGCACAGTGGTGGCCGGTGCGGATCGCGACCCCCTCGGAGTCGACGATCGTGCCGATATCATGCGGATGGATGCCTTCGAGCACGAAGGACACGACCGCGGCTTTGTCGCGTGCGGTGCCGATGAGCTTGAGTCCCGGGACACCCTTGAGCGCGTCGGTCGCGTAGGCAAGCAGGTCGGCCTCGTGCGCGGCGATGGTGTCCATGCCAATCGTGCCGAGGTAATCGACCGCGGCGCCGAGCCCGATTGCGCCCGCGATGTAGGGCGTGCCGGCCTCGAACTTGTATGGCAGGTCGTTCCACTCGGAGCCGGTGAAGCGCACCGTGCGAATCATGTCGCCGCCGCCTTGCCACGGCGGCATCGCGTCGAGCAGCGATTCTTTCGCCCACAGACAGCCGATGCCCGTAGGCCCGAACATCTTGTGGCCCGAGAACGCATAGAAGTCGCAGCCGAGCGCCTGCACGTCGACCGGCCCGTGCGGCAGCGCCTGCGCGCCGTCGACGAGCACCGGCACGCCGCGCGCCTTCGCCGTCGCGACGATGCGCGCGACCGGGTTCACGGTCCCTAGCGCGTTCGATACGTGGCCAATGGCCAATAGGCGCGTGTTGTCCGAGATCAGCGCGTCGAGGTCGTCGAGCACGAGTTCGCCGGCGTTGTTCATCGGCAGCATGCGCACGGTCGCGCCGGTCTGGGCCGCGACGAGCTGCCACGGCACGATGTTCGAGTGGTGCTCGAGTTGGCTCACGAGAATCTCGTCGCCGGCGCGGAGCAGGGGGCGCAAATACGCCTGTGCGACGAGATTGATTGCTTCGGTCGCGCCACGCACGAACACGAGTTCGCGCCGACTCGGTGCGTTGATGAACGCGGTGATGCGGTCGCGCGCGCCCTCGTAGGCCGCGGTCGCACGCTCGGACAGCGCGTGTACGCCGCGATGTACGTTTGCGTTGTCGAAGCGGTAATAGTGGTCGAGCGCTTCGATGACGGCGAGCGGCTTCTGTGTCGTCGCCGCGTTATCCAAGTACACGAGCGGTTTGCCGTGCACCTCTTGGCTGAGCGCTGGAAAGTCGGCGCGCCATGCGTTCATCGGAACGCCCCGATCTTCGCCGCATCGGGGAGCCGCGCGAGCACGGCGGCCTCGACGTCGGCGCGCACGTCCGCATGAGGCACGCGTGCAAGCACGGTGTCCGCGAACGCCCAGACCAGTACGCTGCGCGCCTCGTCCTCACCGATGCCGCGCGTGCGCAGGTAGAACAATGCGGTCTCGTCGAGCTTGCCGACCGTGGCGCCGTGCGAGGCTTTTACGTCGTCGGCGTAGATCTCGAGTTCCGGTTTCGTGTCGGCCTCGGCCTGCTCGGACAGCAGCAGGTTCGCGTTGTACTGCTGCGCGTCGCTGCGGTCGGCGCCTTCGTTGATGCGCACCTTGCCGTTGAACACCGAGCGACCGCCGCGGTCGACGACCGCGCGGTAATGCTCGTCGCTTGTCGTGTCGGACACCGCGTGCTCGATGCGCGTGTGCGTGTCGATGTGCTGGCGCATACCGGCGAGGTGCAGGCCGTACAGCCCGCAATGTGCGCCGCGGCCGGCGAGCGTTACATCGATGTCCGCGCGCGCGAGCGCGCCGCCGAGATGGACTGCGTGACTGGTGAACGTCGCGTCCTGTGCAACGGTCGCGTACACGCCGCTCGCGAGCGTCGCGCGGGCGGACGCGCGCTGAACCGAAAAGTGCGTGAGCGTCGCGCCGCGCGCGAGTTCAGCGTCGATGGCGAGATTGACGAAATCATCCGAATCACCAAGCGCGACATGCCGCTCGATGACGGTCGCACGCGCGTTCGCGCCCAAGCGGATGGCGATCTGCGGATACGACGCAACGCGGCCTTCGTGCGCGGACGCGACGAACAGCAACTCGATGACGCCAGCGTCGGTGTCGGCGGGGATGTCGAGCCAGATGCACTCGGCTGCGAGCGCGGCGTTCATGCGGCGGAGGGCGTTGGCGTTAGCCGGGATATCGCGGCGCGAAGGTACCGCTCCTACAGTGAATTTTTCATCGCGGCGAGACGCCGCTCCTACATTCAACTGGCCGTCGACGAACAGCAGGCGCTCGCCATACGGGACGGGCAGGGCGGCGGGGTCGATTGCGGCCGGCGCCGGGTCCGCATACGCGCGGCGCGCGACGGCCTGGAACGAGGTGTACTTGAACGCCTCGTCGCCGGGACGCGGCAGCAGGTCGGCCAGTGCGTTCATGCTGGCTTGACGACCCAGTCGTAACCTCGCGCTTCGAGTTCCCGCGCGAGCTCGGCCGGCCCGGACTTGATGATGCGTCCCGTGGATAGCACGTGCACGACGTCCGGCTTCACGTAGTCGAGCAAACGCTGGTAGTGCGTGACGAGTACCATCGCGCGCTCGGGGCTACGCAGGGCGTTCACGCCACCGGCGACGATGCGCAGTGCGTCGATGTCGAGGCCCGAGTCGGTCTCGTCGAGGATTGCGAGCGTCGGCTCAAGCACCGCCATCTGGAAAATTTCGTTGCGTTTCTTCTCGCCACCCGAGAACCCCTCGTTGATCGAGCGTGAAAGTAGCGACTCGTCGAGTTCGACCGATTTCATGCGGTCCTTCACGAGCGTCAGGAAGTCCATCGCATCGAGCTCGGGCTCGCCGCGATGGCGGCGCACCGCATTCACGGCGGCCTTCAGGAAGTACACGTTGTTCACGCCCGGAATCTCGACGGGGTACTGGAATGCGAGGAACACACCCTCACGCGCGCGTTCTTCGGGCGCCATGTCGAGTAGGTCCTTTCCCTGATAGGTCGCGGTCCCGTCGACGACCTCGTAGCCGGGGCGTCCAGCGAGTACATGCGCGAGCGTGCTCTTACCAGAGCCGTTCGGACCCATGATCGCGTGCACCTCGCCGGCGGCAACCTCGAGATCGAGGCCGTTCAGGATGTCCTTGCCGTCGACGCGGACTTTCAAGTTTTTGATGCTGAGCATTTGTTTCCTTCGTTACCGTTGTGCAAGACCGTTACCAATCGCGACACCAAGAGTGTCGCTCCCACCTGTCGTTACCACCGTCGCTGGATGCGTCAGGTGGGAGCGGCGCTCCGCGCCGCGATGAATCAACCCACCGCACCTTCGAGCGAGACGCCGAGCAGCTTCTGCGCCTCGACCGCGAACTCCATCGGCAATTCGCGGAACACGTCCTTGCAGAAGCCGTTCACGATCATGTTGACCGCGTCCTCTTCCGAGATGCCGCGCTGGCGGCAGTAGAACAGCTGGTCGTCGCTGATCTTCGACGTAGATGCCTCGTGCTCGACGACGGCATCCGGCGTCTTCACCTCGATGTACGGGAAGGTGTGCGCGCCGCAGCGCTTGCCGATCAAGAGCGAATCGCACTGCGTGAAGTTGCGCGCGCCGGTCGCGCTCGGCAGCACCTTCACGAGGCCGCGGTATGCGTTCTGGCCGCGACCCGCTGAGATGCCCTTCGACACGATGGTGCTCTTGGTGTCCTTACCGATGTGCACCATCTTCGTGCCGGTATCGGCTTGCTGGCAGTTGTTGGTGAGCGCGACCGAGTAGAACTCGCCGACCGAGTGGTCGCCGCTCAGGATGCAGCTCGGGTACTTCCAAGTAATCGCGGAGCCGGTCTCGACCTGCGTCCACGAGATGCGCGAGCGCTTGCCGCGGCACTCGCCGCGCTTGGTCACGAAGTTGTAGATGCCGCCGACGCCGTTCTCGTCACCCGGGTACCAGTTCTGGACCGTCGAGTACTTGATATACGCGTCGTCGAGCGCGACGAGCTCGACCACGGCCGCGTGCAGCTGGTTCTCGTCGCGCATCGGCGCGGTGCATCCCTCGAGGTAGCTCACGGTCGCGCCTTCCTCGGCGATGATCAGCGTGCGCTCGAACTGGCCGGTGTTCATCGCGTTGATGCGGAAGTAGGTCGAGAGTTCCATCGGGCAGCGCACGCCCTTCGGGACGAACACAAACGAGCCGTCGGTGAACACCGCGGAATTCAACGCCGCGTAGAAATTGTCACCGGTCGGCACCACGCTGCCCAAGTACTGGCGCACGATTTCTGGGTAGTCGCGCACAGCGTCCGAGAACGGGCAGAAAATCACGCCGGCTTCCTTGAGCTTCGCCTTGAACGTCGTCGCGACCGACACCGAGTCGAATACCGCGTCGACCGCAACACCCGCGAGCATCTCCTGCTCTCGCAGCGGGATGCCGAGCTTCTCGTAAGTTTCGAGCAGCTTCGGGTCGACCTCGTCGAGACTCTTCGGCGCGTCCTTCTTCGATTTCGGCGCCGAGTAGTACGAAATCGACTGGTAGTCGATCGGCGTGAACGACACGTGCGCCCACTTCGGCTCGTGCATCGTGAGCCAGTGCCGATACGCGTCGAGGCGCCACTCGAGAAGCCACTCGGGCTCGTTTTTCTTCGCCGAAATCACGCGAATCACGTCCTCGGACAAACCGGGCGGGACAGTGTCGGATTCGATGTCGGTCGAGAAGCCCGCCGCATATTCGCGGCCGACCAGTTTTTCGACGTCTTTGTTACGGGTGGACATGGCGTTTCCGCAGGTCGATGAGGGGAATGGGCATGGGGCGCGTCAGCTCGGCGAGACTTACGTTCTCGAGCGCGCGGCGGATGCCGGTGTTGATCTGTTGCCAGTTGCTGCCGACCGAGCAATCGGCCTGGATCGTGCAGTTGCTGTGGCCGGTCGAGCACTCGGTCAGCGCGACCGGGCCTTCGATGGCATCGATGATGTCGACGGCCGAGATCCGTTCGGGCGAGCGGGCGAGCGAGTAGCCGCCGTGCGCACCGCGCTGCGAGTCGAGGATGCCTGCGCGGTTCAACGCTTTGAGGAGTTTGGAAACGGTGGGGGCCGCAAGCCCCGTCAGATCCGCGAGTTCATGGGCGGTGAAACGCTTGTCCGGCGCGCCCGCCATTTTCGCGAGCACGACGGTCCCATAATCGGTCAGCTTGCTCATCCTCAGCATAGCGGACCATTTTAGTCCTATTTGACCTAAATTTCGACCCGCCCCCGCAATATATCCACAAACATCCGCCAATCCCCGACGAAGCTGTAGAACGGGTATTTGAAGGTCGCGGGCTTGTTGCGCTCGTATTTGAAGTGCCCGACCCAGGCAAACGCATAGCCAGACACGAGGGCTGCGAGCAGCCACCAGGGGTTCCACATGGAGAACGCGAGGCCAATGAAGACGAGCGCGACCCAGGACCCCGCGAAGTGCAGCCGGCGGCACGTCCGGTTCTGATGCTCGGACAGATAGTACGGATAGAACTCCGCAAAAGAGTGGAAGCGCGTGTCCATGCGTGCATGGTACCCTCCGCGCCGCGATGAGTACCACAGCGGACACCCAGCGGAGCGGAATGGTCTACGGGCTGGGCGCTTTCTTGTTCTGGGGCTTCGCGCCGCTGTACTTCAAGCTGGTCGACCATATTCCCGCCATCGAACTTCTCGGCCATCGCATCGTGTGGGCGATTCCGCTGCTCGCCGCCATGGTCTGGCTCCAGCGCGCATGGCGGCCGATGGACCGGCGCGCGTTCGGCCTGTTGCTGATCAGCGCCACGCTGATCGGTATCAATTGGTTGCTCTACATTATCGCGATCAACACCGATCGCGTGCTCGAAGCCGCGCTCGGCTACTACATCAACCCGCTGGTCTCGGTCCTGCTCGGCATGTTGTTCCTCGGCGAGCGGATGCGTTTGTTCCAATGGGCCGCCGTCGCGCTCGCGGCGGCGGGGACCGCCTGGATGGCGATTGCCGCCGACGGGGTGCCTTGGCTCGCGCTGACACTCGCGTTCAGTTTCGGTTTTTACGGGCTCGTTCGGAAAATGGTCCGCGTCGAGTCGTTGCAAGGCCTGTTCGTCGAGACGCTGGTGCTCGCGCCGCTTGCGTACGGTTATGTCATCTGGCTCGGCGTGACCGGCGCCGGCAGCTTCCTCAAGGGCGGTCTCACGAACGACCTGTTGCTGATTACGGCCGGCATCGTTACGACCGTGCCGCTGTACTGGTTCACGCAAGGCGCGCGCCGGCTACCGCTCACGACCATCGGCTTTATGCAGTACCTTGCGCCGACCATCGGCTTCCTGCTCGCGGTGTTCGTGTTCAAGGAGCCGTTCGGTACGGACCGGTTCGTCGCATTCGGTTGTATCTGGGCGGCGGTCGCACTGTATATGGGCGGCGTCTTCTGGGTAAACCGCCGTAGCGCCCACGCCGGGGTATAATTCAGGGGTGTACACCGTTATCGTAGCGGGCGCGCTGGTCGCGTTCGCGGCAATCATTGCAGGCCTCATCATTTGGCAACGCCGCCGCCGCTATGGCGCACGGCTGCGCCGTCTGCTCGTGCTGCATAGCGACGCGCGCGTCCGTGATGTCGTGATTCCAGATGGAATGGATGGGCACATCCAAATCGACAACGTATTGCGGACCGCCGCGGGCTTTGTCGTCGTCGACGTCGTGCGCGTGTCGGGTGCGGTATTTGGCGGGACCAGCATCGACGAGTGGACCGTGATGGCCGGCGGCCGCAGCCACAAATTCCGTAACCCGGTGGCACAAAACAACGCACGCGTGCTCGCCGTACGCCAGCTCGTGCCCGGCGTACCGGTCCACGGACTCGTCGTACTGCTTGGCCTGGTCACTTTCCCCAAGGGCACGCCCGCCCGGACCGTGACCCTCGAGACGCTACCGGCGGCCCTCGCGGCGTTGCCGCACATGCCTCCGGTCACTGCGGTAAACGTCGACGAAGCGTGGTACGGGTTGTCCGCTAGCGCGGACGCTGCTTGAAATAAGCCGCGAGCTGCTCGTACAGCGCAGGGTACTCAGCCGCAAATGCGCGCGGCACGTCAAAGAACATCTCCACGGACACCGCGAAGAATTCCGCTGGGCTCTCGGCCGCATACGGATCGAGCCAAGTGTCGTCGTCGGCATCCACGCGCGCGACGAGTTCGTCGTACGCGCGTTGGAACGCACCCGCCCAGTCGGCAGATCGTTGGCCCTGATGCAGCGGCGGCATGCCGTTCACTGAGCCGTCGAGCGCATCCAGCTTGTGAGCGAATTCGTGCGCCACGACGTCGTAGCCATCGCCTTGGCCGCTCGATGTCACGTCGTGCCACGACAGCACCACCGGGCCTTGTTCCCACGCCTCGCCGCTCAACAAGTCGTCTGCGGTGTGTACGACGCCGGCTTCGTCGTGGTGCTCTCGATTGCGCACCAAGAACTCACCGGGATACACAATCACGGACCGAAATCCGTCGTAATGGTCGAGGCCGAGCTCGAGCACCGGACGGCACGCCAGCGCGGCGATACGCACGCGCATCGCGTCGCTGAGCGCCAGGTCCTGGGCCGGCTCGATTGACTTCTCATGCAGGAAAATCAATGCCAAGTCGCGCAGGCGAGCGAGGGTCTCGCCGTCCATGCGAGCAAGCGAGGGCACCGCGCGCACCATGTCGTTCCAGAGTGCATCGGGAATTGAATGGCGCTCAAGGATGCGGCGGCGCCGGCGACGCCGGAAAAAGTCGAACATGTGGCAATATTACGGCATGGGACGGCTCATCCAAGGAAAGTGGTCGACCGAGTGGTACGACACGAAATCCACCGGCGGTAAATTCGTGCGCGAGGACGCCGGCTTCCGCGGCGAGGTCACGCCCGAAACGGCCGAAGCAGGGCGCTATCACCTCTATGTGTCGCTCGCGTGTCCGTGGGCGCACCGCACGCTGATTTTCCGCAAGCTGAAAGGACTCGAGGAAGCGATTTCCGTTTCAGTCGTCGACCCGTTGATGGGCGACGACGGCTGGGCGTTCACCGAACCGGAGCCCGTAAACGGCAAGCGCTTCATGCACGAGATTTACACGCTTGCGAAACCCGACTACACCGGCCGCGTCACCGTGCCGGTCCTGTGGGACAAACAAGAGCAGACCATCGTCAGCAACGAGTCCGCCGAGCTCATCCGTATGCTGAACAGCGCGTTCGATGCCATTGGCGACGCGAGCCTCGACTTCTATCCCGAACCGCTACGCGCCGACATCGACGAAATCAACGCGTTCGTCTACGACAACGTAAACAATGGCGTGTACAAGTGCGGCTTCGCGACCGAACAGGCAGTGTACGAGGCCGAGTTCAAGAAACTGTTCGACGCGCTCGACACCCTCGACCAGCGGCTGCTCGAGCAGCGCTTCCTGTGCGGGGATGAAATCACCGAGGCGGACTGGCGACTGTTCACGACGCTGATCCGTTTCGACGCGGTGTACCACGGACACTTCAAGTGCAACCTTCGCCGCATCGCCGATTATCCCGCGCTGTCGCGCCTCACCGCCGAGTTGTATCAGTACCCCGGTGTCGCCGACACCGTGAACTTCGACCACATCAAGCAGCACTACTACCGTAGCCATAAGACCATCAATCCGAACGGCATCGTCCCGGCAGGCCCGGCCGAACCGTTCTAGGAAGCGGACATGAACTTGAGCAACTGGATCCGGAAGGCACACCGCGGACTGTCGATCACCTTCACCTTGTTCGTGGTCGCCAACATCATCCTCAATATCGTATCGGCGCCCGAGCAGCTCGGATTCTGGGTCGGCATCCTGACCCTAATCCCACTTGCGCTCCTCATGCTGTCTGGGCTTTACCTGTTCGTGTTGCCGTACCGCAAGCGGTGAACGTGGCCATCAAGCTGCTTGTAGCGTGCCTCTTTGCGGCAATCCCATTGGCCCAAGCGGAGATGACCGGCGTGAAGACACGCATCGAAACATCGAAGTTCGACGAGAGTGTCGCGTTCTACACCGAGCTCGTCGGTCTCACGGTGGTCGATTCCTGGGACGAGGGCGCCGACAAAGGCGCAATCCTCGGACTCAGCGACGCGAAGACCGGGCAGGCATTCCTTGAGCTCGCACCGACTGACCTCCCCAAATCGCACGACGCGATTAGCCTCCAGTTTCGGGTTAGCGACATCGAGGCCGTCGCCGAACGCCTGCGTGACCGCTGGCCGTTCCGTGGCCCGGAGAAACGGCCGTGGGGAAGCACTTACCTGTACCTCACCGACCCCTCGGGCGTGCATGTAATCCTGTACGACGGCGAACTCTAGTCAAAGGCCAGCCTATGAAACTTCTGATGCTGCTCATCGCCCTGACCATCGTGTCAGCTCCGGCTTCTGCCCAAGGCGCATTTGATCTGCAATTCGACCATTCGACCGTCTTGGTCAGCGACTTGGAAAGGAGCGCGACGTTCTACGAAAACATCCTGCAACTCGGGACGCTGGAAACGCCCTGGGGGCCAGCCGCGCCTGTCCGCTTCTACTCGTTGGGAGGCACCCGGCAGCTGCATGTGGGGCTTTCGGACAGACCGATCGTGCCGGACAAGACTGTCCATCTCGCGCTTGCCGTCGTGGACTTCGACGGGTACTTGCGCTTCCTGAAGGCGTCGGGCATTGCGTATACGAATTTCGCAGGCACCGGCAGCGACCCGCAGATCCGGCCGGATGGTGTCAGACAGATTTATATCCAGGATCCTGACGGAAATTGGATCGAAATCAATGATGCCGCCCACAAATAAAATGTTAGGCAGGTCGGATCAGTTCACGGCAGGTTCAACCCTCCTTCTGCTTGCTGCGGTGCTCAGCGCGCTAGCAGCGCTCGCGCATGTTTGCGTCGTGGTCGGTGGCCCATCTTGGTATCGATTCTTTGGAGCGGGTGAGGGTATGGCCCAATTGGCCGCAACTGGGAGTTGGTATCCTGCGGCAATCACAATAGGGATTGCCTTGGTTCTTGCCACTTGGTCCGCGTACGCAGCGTCAGCTGCCGGCTTTCTTCCTGTGCTTCCGTTTCTAAAGTGGGTGCTGATAGCTGTTGCAGCGGTCTACCTGCTCCGGGGACTCGGCGGTTTCTTTTTGGCCGCGTTCGCTCCAGGCGACAACAGTCCCGCATTCTGGATCTGGAGTTCCGCAGTTTGCTTGTTCATTGGACTCGTCCACGCAGTCGGCCTGTCAAAGCAGTGGCCTCTGCTCGCTGGGGCGGGAAAATGAAAAACCGCAACTCCTTTATTCTGGGTGCGTTGGCCGGAGTCGTCGGAATCTCCGCGCTCGCGTTCCGCGATACGGACGCCGCCTATGGCGAGTGGGCGTTTTACGCCGGCGTCTCCATGTTCGTCGTGTCGTTCGTCGCGGTGCGCCGGGATTCGGCGCACGGCTGGGCGGCGTTCCGCGCCGTGATCGGCGGTGTGGCCGTCGGTATCGCAGTCCACGCAATCATCCACGCCGGGCTGTTTGGCGGCAGCCGTAGCGTGTGGCCATTCGAAATCATCCTGTTCCTGTTTTTCGGCATCATGCCGGCGCTGGTCGGCCTAGCGCTCGCGAGGCGGTTCGTTTGATGCGTAAGCTCATCATGTGGAACCTAATCACCTTGGACGGCTTGTTCGAGGGCCCGGAACCGTGGGACTTGAAAGCGCACGAATACGCTTGGGGCGATGATTTGGAGCGGTTTTCGATTGAGCAGGGGCAGGAAGTCGGTGCGCTTATTTTTGGGCGCCGCACCTACGAGGGCATGGCGGCGCATTGGCGCACCGCCACGGGCGAGATCGCAGACTTCATGAATGCGGTTCCCAAGTACGTGTTCTCGCGCACGCTGAAAAGCGCCGACTGGGCGAACTCAACACTCGTCAAAGAAGATGCCGGAACGGCAGTGGCGCGGCTCAAAGAAGCGCCTGGGAAGGACCTGTTCGTGTTCGGGAGCGCCGACCTCTCCGCGACCTTGATCCGAGAAGGGCTTTTTGACGAATACCGACTTGGACTGATCCCGGTCACACTCGGTGAAGGCAACCCCCTATTCAAAGCTGGCTCCGAACCGCTGAAAATGAAATTGTTAGAGTCGCGGCCACTGGGTGAGCGCTGCCTGCTATTACGGTATCAACCGGTTTGAGGTAATCATGGCCGAGCTCAAGACGAAACAAACAGACTCAAGTGTCGACCGATTTCTCAGCGGCATCGACGATGAAGCGCGGCGTGAGGAGTGCCGGGTCGTGCTGAAACTCATGCAGGGTGTCACGAAGTCGCAGCCCAAGATGTGGGGCGGCAGTATGGTCGGCTTCGGCAGCTATCACTACAAATATGGAAGTGGCCGGGAGGGCGATTGGTTCCTCACCGGTTTCTCGCCCCGCAAGCAGAACCTGACGCTTTACATCATGGCCGGGTTCGACCGTTATGAAGAACTGTTGGCGAAGCTCGGTAAGTTTAAGACGGGTAAATCGTGTCTGTACGTGAAACGCCTCTCCGACATCGATTTAGTTGTGCTGAAGCAGTTGGTGGCCGCATCCGTCATGCACATGAAGAAACAGTACGGGTGATGGCCATGCATGCAGACACAAGGCGGTACAACGATGTCCAGGCGCCGAACGAACGCGCGATCTGTGAATTACTGGCGGAAGAAATCGATCGCGCACTCCCAAAAGCGGAGAAT
>CAYODZ010000052.1:0-9083 GCA_964402835.1 uncultured Gammaproteobacteria bacterium
GTGCGCGCAGCCATAATCCGTCCAGCGGCATGTTGGCGTAACCAAACGTCTTGCGAAAATGCTGAAAGCGGTGCGGATAGCCTGCGTAGAGCGTTCCCTGGTTGACCGCAAGCATGTAGGTATATGAATCGAGCCGCCGGCGGTCCGTATTCACGTGCTCGATCGGCGTCACCTTCCCGACCTTATCTCCCGAAAAGTCTCCGCCGCTCGCGCCATGGCAGCTCGCGCAAAACTGCTTGTAGACCACCGCGCCGCGCGCCGCGAGCGAGGTATCAACAGGGAAGGGGTAAGGCGGAGGTTTGACGTGCTCGATCCATTCTTCGACCCTTTCGATTGATTTCAAATCGATCGTGGGCGGCGTGGTGCCCGTTCCAAACGCGGCGCTTTTGTTGCGCTCCTCCACCATTGTGTTATTGCCGTCCCAGTGCAACTGCATACCGCGTTTGCGCCGCTGATTCCAGATCGACGGGAAATCCGATGCGCCGAGCAATTCCTTCGGATCCAGTTTGTCCATGGGAAAGTTGAAAATAACTTTGGCGGAATTGAACGTGTCGACCCGCCCGGGGCCCCAGGGGTGACCCTGCTCCGCCTGTTTGAGTACGAAATCGAAACGGCCGCGCAGCATCAGCAGGCGCTCACGCATGATCCCGATAGCGAGCGGATAGATCAAGTAGCGCTCGAGCAGGTCGAGGTCCTCGCCCTTGAGTTGCTGCAAGCGGCGCACTTCCGGGATGATGTAATCGGCACTAAATTTGGCATCGGCTGCGCATTCGAAGAAGAAGCGCTCGAATTCCATCACGTCGAAAGTGTTCGCGGGCATGCCTAATATAATGCGCGGCCTCGCTTGCGGTGACTCCCGCACCGTGCTGGTGTGACAGACGGCGCAATTCAGAAAAGTGCGATCGATACCCGTATAACGGCGTTGCGACATGCCAATCGGCAAATCCTTGCCCTCTTCGTAAATAAGACCCAGCGAGCGATAGCCGCCGGGCAGGCGGTGCTCGCATACCTGCGGCAGTGCCTGGAAGATCCAGTAAGGGAATCCCGACTCGCGCTCGCCCCCCGTGGAGCCGTACTTAAAATGTTCTTCGGCGCTGGCGTAGGCCACGGCAGTATCTCCGCCGAATCGCGCCCAGGCGTAGGCCAACAGCAGCATCGGCAGCAGCACGATCACCCCGAGCAGAAGCAGAAAGCGTCGGCGCCAGCGCGATGCCTCGTGCGGAGGCGTGGGCTGGCCGATGCGTCTATCGTGTTCTTTCATCGGTGTGCTTTCGAATCGACTCAATCAAGGGAGACAGGAACGCAGGTTCTCGTAACCCCGGCTTAGGAATTCCTCGGGCCGCGGCGCCTTTCCGCTTTCGGCCTGAAGCGCGCGCTCGACGTAGGCCTGCAGCGCTGCAAGCTCGCCGCTGTCACGCCAGCCCTGCGGCGGGCCGTGCAAGCGATACAGTGCGTAGTCCGGTGGCATCGGCGTCATGGGGCGCCGCTCGGGCGCCAGTCGCCACATGGAGAGGCGCACGTACAGCCGCTGCGCGCAGTGCGACAGGTTCGCGGAAACCTGGCTTGCCGAACCCTGAAGAAAATTCGGCGGCGAGCGGTCGTTGGACTGGTGACAGGTGGCGCAGTAGCGGAAGAACGGTTGCAGGCTTTGGGGGCGCGCATGGGTGCGCGCGGCGCCGGTCGGCATCACCGCAGGGCTTTCCATGGCCGGCAGCGGCATTCCGGCGTCGTCCACGCAACACCACGTCAACGGTTTCATTCCCATGCGCTGGAACAGCGCCGGCAGGAGACTCGCGCGTCGGAAAGGCTTGTCCGAAAACACGTCGAGCTTGCGCTCGGCGCTGTCGCCTATCATCTGCTCGATGGCGTTATGCACCGGGCCGAAATCGTGGACCACCTCCAAAGCAGCGCGTCCGGGCGACGCCGATCTCCCAGCTTTTTGGCCAGATGCGGGCTCCCTCCATGTGAGGCGCATTATGTCCAGCGTATCACCATCGCCGCGCCGCGCACGAGCGCCGGCGCGCGAGAGGCGCAGGGTGGCCACTCTGCGTTCTCGTCTGCGGGCGATGATTCCGCTGGCGACATCGATGTCCGTGAGTTCGCCGGTGTGCATCGCGGCCCCGAATTTCAGCCGATCGAGGCGGCCCGCAGTCACCTTGCCGCCATGTGTATAGAGCCGTCCTCGCATCGTAACGCGACGCTCCTCGGCTGCCGATGCGGTTGAACACGCGAAGTCGATGCGATCGCCACGCGTCGGTCGATGCGTACGCCTCAATTCACAATCGCTTTCATAGACGGTTCGTGATGCTTTGCGCCGCACGGCAAGCCGATAAAGGTGCTCATCGATGCGACGCACATCCACCTCCGCGAGAAACGCTGAAAGTCCTGCCACGAGCCGCTCGAGCGTAGCTGGTTCGGCGACCGACCAGACTTCGAGCGCCCGACGCGGCACGAGTGGATCGAACGCGGCGAGGACGTCGATGTTCACTGCTAACGACGACTCCACGGACACAAGCTCGCGGACCGGCGCGGCAGTCTCAGCGACTGCAGCAGTCCGGCTCATTAACGGATTGCGATTAGGAATGTCGGGATTGGGTATGTGCAGCCCGCCCGGCCACCGCGCGCGTGCACTGCGTGCGAAAGCGGCGAGAACATGGTCGCGATACGCACGCGATGCGCTGTCAAACTGTTGCTTGCCGCTCAGCCGATATTGGAGAGCTGCGGCGAAAAGGTGGGCCCGGCAGCGAAGCGCTCTCTCCTCATCGGTGTCTGGCATGCAGCCGGCCCGCCAGAGCAGCTGGTAAGCCGAATAGAGATTGGCGCGATCCGTCGCATCGTCGATCGCGTTCGGCACATCGACGCCGCGGTCCACGTTGACACCATGAAAGCTGGACTTTTCGTCTCGAAGCAACGCCGCGATTCGGGGGTTCGCGTTGGTTTCGTCCCAGACCGGACGCGAGAAGATCGGCGCCGCGTTCTGATGACATGCCATACAAACGGCGCGGTTGGCGTAGCGCACTTGAGGGTTGCCGCCCGCGCGGTAATCCTTGACTACCTGGAATTCGAAGCGTCCCGCAGCCTCGTTGTAACTGATCACCTCGATGACATTCTCTTTTTCCAGGTAACCCAAATAGACGCGATCCTTAAGCAGCATGCCAGCGTCGGTCCCCGCCCCGCGCGCTTCAGCATCGGCGGCGAGAACCACTCGCGGGTATGCGAAGAACTCCGGGGCGGCAGAGGTGCGCTGCAACGAGCGCCCTAAGGGAATTAATACGGCCTTGAGCGATGTACTGCCGGATGGCTCAGGCCTCAGCTCGGTTTCCAGCTTTTTCACGAGAGCGGTGAAAGGGAACGGAACGTGGTAGATCTTGCGCTCCCCCTGCTTACGTACCACCAGGAAATCGAACAAGGAACGGCCTACCGAAGGCACGTTTTCACCGGGTGTGGTCGGATCGACTGCCCAGTCACCGCCGAATATGATGCTAGAAGCAGCCGGCCCGGGTTCATTCGCGTGCGCAGCGTTTCTGTGAAACACAGACACGAGGATAAGGATGCCGATGAGGGAAACGAACATTGGCGGCAGATGACCCGAAACCTTCGAGCGGGTCATGAGTACGTTATTGCCTCGGCCTGGTGCACGCTTATGGCACGACGCGGGGCGGGTTAGTGCGCCGCCTGCACGACTCGCTGCTGAGTGCCCGTCCAGCAATCCTCGTTGGCCCGACCGGTCTTCATGAACGCGTCGCCGTCCCGTGCGGCAATGTCCTTGTTATAGAGTGTGAAGTTGAGCAGGAAAATTTTATCCAAGTATGCACGGCCGAGGTAGAAGCCTGGACGCACCATGCGTATCTCATCCCGCACCCGCAAGCCGCGGCGGCCCGCCAGGTAATCCGGCTTCTCCTGATAACCGGGAATTTCGTCCGTAAAGAAGTAGTCGATGACAATAGACTCGCGACGGGAATCAAGCAGGCTTTGTCCGCAATACAGCTTCGCCGGGAACAACAGCCATGTTTCCTTGCCGTTCACCGTGACCTTCTTCGGGTCCCCTGTGACGAGGCCTGTGCGCTTCAGCAGCGACAAATCCTCAATACGGTTTCTGAGCACCAGGTCGTTCCGATAGAAAACTTTGCCTTTCCACAGCGCTTCACCGATGGTTTCCACCTTCAGCCCTTTCAGGTGCAGGGGAAACTCGGCGTGCCCGCGAGCGATCTCCGCGACCCTGAAGCTTCCACTCATTCCACGCGGCAGCAGTATGCTGCCGTCGAAAGCCCCGTCCGGTATCGGCCCGGCGGTGAGGCGGGCGTAGATCTGATCGATCTGTTCCTGATCGAGCCCGGCCAGGTTCTCCGGAGTGATTCGCGCGAGCTCTGCGGTAGTCAGCGGATACTTGTGTTCGACTTGCGCCAGATCGGGCTTCGATTGATAGTTCTCGCTGTAAGGCGCAAATCTGATGTCCGGGCCCTTAGTCCGAAATCGATCCCGTATCCAGTCGCAGCCCCCGAAACTTGACAGTGCGACCGCGACAGCCGCCGCGACTGCGATTCTCTTGAATGTCGCGTAAGTCGCTCGATATAGCGTGTCCATAGTGGGCTCCGGGGCGCTCACAGCGTCGCCATGAAAGCGATGAGTGCGTTCTTGTCGGCTGCGGACAGATCTTCTCCAAAGCGGTGGCCGCCGTTCTCCACTTCCTGCATGCATGTCTGGTAGTTAGTCTGCAGGAATAGACGCTTCTGCCTGAGCACTTCGACAAATCGCCCGGGATCTTTCAGAAGGTCGTCAGCGATGCTCCGCAGCTCCGGCACGAGCGCCTTCTTGCCTGCTGCTTCGAGCAGTGCCGGCTCGCGCTTGGCTCGATAGAGGTCCCCGATGAAATCCTTGTGCAGGAACCCTCCGATGAACCCCGCTGACGTGCCTTTGGGAATTCTCAACTGTCCCGACCCGAATAGTGCTTTTTCCTGCGTCCCGTCCCAGCTGCGTATTCCAAGATCGACGATGATGTCTTGGTCCGTAAGCGTCATCTTGATGCCGCGCTCCTTCGGATTCAACAGCTCACGCATCGACTCGGTGTACAGCTTGAGACGGCCATCGACGCTGGCGTCGTACTGAAAGCAGGCAGGCTGTCGCTCCATCAGCTGTCCGTTCGAGTCGACGTAGCGGGCGCGGAAGAAGTCATTGTTGCCGTTCCGGGGCTTGCCGCAAAGCTCCGGACCGATGGCGTTGTTGTGCATGAAAGGCGCTGTGGCCCACACGTTCACGAGCGAGACGTTGCGGTAGTAGCCGCGCCCGCCGTTCTTGTAAGCTTCCTGCTCGGGTACATCGGGCACAGGTTTCTGGCTGCGCAGCGTCTCCGAACCGTATTCGTGATAGAGCCGGCCCGCCATGTGATTGGAATGCAGCGCGCGGCAACGGAAAGTGCCCACTTCGGTCGCGGGCGTCGCCTGATCGTTGCCCAGAAAATCGGCGCGCAATTTCCGGGGATGCTTTTCGTTCGTCGCATGAAAATCACGATTGGCAAACGGACCGCCGACCTCTTCCGGAATGCTCGAATGGCAGCGCGCGCAGGTCTGCGCGAAGACCATCTTGCCGCGGCGCACGCTGTCTTGTCCGAACTGCTGGTCGAGATCGTCGACCAGGTCGGCGCGGGTGTAGGTGGGCGCCTGGGGATTGTTCGCCTTGCGCTCGTTGTCTCTTGCAACGTGCAGATCCATCGCGTCGCCTTCCCTTGACATGAAGAACGCCAGGAGGTCGGGAAGGCGGTCCTCGATCGCGCGGAAGTTGGGGCAGTCGCGCCTGCATTGGCCGATGTTGAAAGGCGTCTGCCCGTAGCCGCGCTGCTGGGGATCGACCTGGCGCAAATCGGTCAGGTGATTCACCCAGCACTGCTCCGCGCACGAGCCGATATTGAAATACACGCGCTGGATCGCTTCGAGTGCGCCGATGCTGTCCTCGCCACCCTTGAGTATGTGATGCACCCCCTCGAGGACGATGCGGTTTCCCGCAATGGACACGGCGGTCTTGTCATCTGTGCGCGCGCCGCGCACCCAGCACTTGCCGTCGCGACCGCGTTCGCACCAGCACTTGTCCTCGTCCTTCTCTGCGCCGCAGGTATCGGTCTTGCGCCATTTCGTGATCATTTCACCCGTGAACGTCGGACGTTCGGACACATTGATGAGCGCGTTGATCGTCCCCGGGTTGTTGACTTGGTCGTGCGAGATCGCAGACGTGTCGGTTACGCCGGGCCGCGGGTGCGCGAACATCTGCCATTCGAGGCTTGTGCGGGGCATGCCGGAACCGAGCAGCTCCGACATGCGCGTGTACTGATTTCCGATCAGCCCGCTGATGTTCTCCCATTTCGGCCGCGCCGGATCCGCAGGCGGATTGAGCGGGTTGAACGCGATATGGCACGAGCCGCACGTCGTGCCGATGAGAAACGGCGGCTCGTTGCGCGCGTCGGACAGCTTGCTGATCCGCGCGTCGGACGGCACGCCCGTCTGCGCCATCGTCTTGCGGATGCCATCCCAGGTTCCACTCTCGCCGTTCACCTGACGCCAGCGATCCGGATCGAACCGCGGGTTCGGAAACTTGCGGAAGCCCAGCGCACCCGTAGAGGTGCCGAACCTCAAATCACATGTGGACTGGCGCTGGTCGATCTGCCCCCCTTTTGTGTGCGGGTCCGTCACGTCGAGCGCGGCGTCCTGTAGGCCGCACGCCGGGTCGACGTAGCCGGTTTTCCCCACATAGTTGAGCAAGACATCATCGCCGGGGCACCAGTCGAATCCGTACGTTTCGTCGAGAGTCCTTGCGGGACACTCCGGGTCACCCGGTTTGCAGCACGCCGGATCGTTAATGATGCCCCACGCGGCGAAGCGATCGTCGCGCTCATCGGCGCGCAGAACACGATACCAGTCGATCAAAACTCCGATCCGCTGCTGGAAGGTATAGGTATGAAAGCGCTCGTTGCCCGCAGTTGCCTTGAACCAGATGAGCCGGCCCACGCACTCTGCCTGAGTCAATCCCTCCCGAGCGCACACTTCGAAATAAGGGGCGTCCTGATCGATGATCGATTTTTCCGGCACCGAGCGCGCCGTGGGCGCAACTGCACGCGCGATTTCCGCAGCCGGTGCGAGGCCTGGCGCGGCCGGAACGAGTGCCGCGAATGCCGAGATGATCCCGATGCAAACGGTCAGAGCGATCGCCGTAGGACGAATCATTACGTTCTCCTTGTGTGTTGCGGCCTCAGAGTGTCTTCAAGTATTCGACCAGCCAGTCCTTCTCTTCCTGCGTCAGCAGCGAGCCGTAGGTATGGCCGTGATTGCCGTTGCCCTTGTCGCTCACCTGATATTTTGCGCCCACGCGCTCGGCTTCGGCGCCCTGCGTGACGAAGCCGACCTTCACGGGGTCGTAGAGGTCGTAACCGCGAAAGAAGACTTTCGGCCTTTTTTCGACCGGCTCGAGGAGATCACGGAGCGTCGGGACCGAACCGTTGTGCAAATAGGGCGCGCGCAGCCAGATGCCGTCGAGAAATGCCGCGATATAACCGTCGAGTGTCTCTTCAACGAGGCCTGTGCGCTCGAGTCCCATATCCCTCACCACCTTGTTGGCGGCGATCGCAGCCTCCTTGTTCCAGGTCTCAAGGCGGTTGCCATCGGTTCCGACCTCCGCAACCGGAACGCGCGTGCCGGTGCGCTCGCTCGCATGGCACATCGCGCAGTTGGCGTCGAACAGCGCCTTGCCTCGGGCTGCTTTAGACCCGACCACAGTGAACGGGAATTTCGGAGCCTGCACGGCGCCGAGGTAATCGTGCAGCCATTTCACATGGGCCAGAAACTCAGCCCTGTCGTTTGGCGCCGCGCCGAGCAGACCCATGGCCGAATCCATGATGACTGAATAGGCATCGTGGCTGTCTCCGGCAAAATTGAGAAACATGCCTTTCTCCGGCTTGTACTTTTGCAGGTTCCAGATTGAGGGCATGTCCGTCGGGCCGAATGTATCGTCCATCGGCTGCTTGATCATGAAATACTTGGTGAGATTCATCGCATCGTCACGCCCCGGCCCCCAGTCGGGAAAATCCTTGCGGTAGATCCAGGCAAACTGCGCTTCGCGCTCAAGCAAACGCTTTCTCGTAATAGGAATCACCAGAAACCGGTAAAGCGCGCGATCGATGAAGTCGAGATCGGCGACCAAATTAATCTCGCGCATCAAAACGTCCGCGGTGAAACGCGGGTCCTTCGCGCAGTCGATCAAATACTTGAAGAAGGCCTCGACGTTCGTCGTGTGCCCAGGCGCGGCAGAAACGAACGTCGGATTTTCCTCGGGCCTGGTGCGATACGTTGCGGTGTGACAGACGGCGCAATTATTGGCCACCCGCGCAAAACCAATCGTTTTCTTGGTGAAGCCGACCGGCAGCTCCTGGCCCTGCTCCCATGGCACGCCAAGGGACGCGTAGCCGCCGGGGCCCGGAAGCTTTTCGGGAAACACCCGCGGCAATACATAAAAAATCCAATACGGGATGCCGGCGTCGTGCTCCGCGCCAATTGAGGCGTATCTGAATCGTGCGTCCGCGGAAGACGTCACCCAATCAGGTTCTGGATGCTCGCGAAAGCCGCGGTCCCATCCGATATAGGCGCCGATCGCACCAATTGTGGCAAGAAGCGCCAGTGCGATCCAAAGCTTGCGCCTTCCGGTGCGATCGCGATGCGCACTCATGCAACTCTCCTTCCCAGGGAACGCGCTATTGCTTGCGACCGGATTTCTGGTCCAGTGGTTGCGAACTGAGCGCGGCGCAGATCGCCTGCTGACCTAACATAGAGGGACGCCCTTGCGCTTGTATCTTGATCTGCATGGCATACATGGGTCAAGCGCTTTTATCGTGTGGCATCAAGCTTTTTTCTCGTGCCTTTTGTAAAGCCAGCTGAGAGTGCAATCACGTGGAACATCTCATTCCTGTGAGGTGCGAATTCGTAAATCGTAGCGCGAGCGAGCATCATTGTGCATGCTTGCGCAGCAGCGCCGACGTGATAGCGTTCGGCCCATGCGCGATCTGCTCCTCCTAGCGGTCCACCTCATGGTTACGGTCGCAAAGC
>CAYODZ010000053.1:0-7205 GCA_964402835.1 uncultured Gammaproteobacteria bacterium
CGTCCTGATGCTCGAAGGGCAGGCACGGCCGGTGCTGACGTGGCGGGATCGGATCTCGCCGTCGCGCACGGTGCGCCTGTCCTCGGCTGCGCTCGATCGTGCGCTGGCGCTGCTCGAGCAACAGGCGCGGGGGCTCGAGTCTCATCTGGCCGACGCTCAGCCTGTGCGGTTGTCGACGCACGAGGCCTTTCGATTTCTGCGGCGGTTGGTGAACGCACATGATCCCGGGGTCCGGCTGCAGGGTGATACGCATGTCGATTACCAGCTCGCCGGGGAGTCCGTGGAGCTCCAGCGCGACGGGCTGATCGTGGGCTCGACGCGCGTGAAGATCCTGACGATGAAGGAGGCGCCCTCGGCCACGCATCCGGTCCTGCTCGATGGCCTCTATGCGCTGCCCGGGGAGTTTACGGCCTGTTTTGAGTGGCAGCGGATGCCGGTGGAGCAGGCCCGGGCGATGGTGCACACGCGGCGGCGGCACTTTCAGAACAAGCGCACGTCGCTCCTCAGCCACGCGAACGACACCGCGCCGGAGCACATGCTGGTGGACCAGAGCGCCGGCGCGACGATCGCGCAGCTCGGGGACGCACTGATCGCGATGGACGCGGGGCACGCCTTCGGCACGTGTTCCCTGACGTTCGCGGCCTACGGGGACGAAGCCGACCGCGTCGCCGGGGACGCCGCCGCGCTCCTCGCCGCGCACGATGGGGCGCTGCTCACGGAAACCTACGGCGCGCTGGCGGCCTGGTGTGCGATGGTGCCGGGCAACCACGCGCTGAACTACCGGCGCGTCGCGCTGCTGGAGACGCACGCGGCGGATCTGTCGTTCCTGTTCGCGGTCGCGTCGGGCGCCGAGCGCGATCTCGCCGGGCGGCCGTCGCTGATGCCGCTCGTGACGCGCCAGGCGACCGCGTATCGCTTCGGGCTGCATGTGCAGGACGTCGGGCACACGCTGGTCCTCGGGGCGACGGGCAGCGGGAAGACGACGGTGCTACACACGATCGCAGAGCAGGCGCAACCGTATCGCCCGCGAACGGTCATCTTCGACCTCGGGCACGGCTACCGAGATCTCACGGCGCGGATGGGCGGGTCGTATCTCACGTTCGGCATGACGGGCGGGCCGCGGATCAACCCCTTCGCGCTGGAACCGACGCGCGAGCATCTGGACTTTCTGCATGCCTTCGTGCGCGTGCTGCTGGAAGGCCGCGGCGCGGCGCCGTTGACGGACGTGCAGGACGCGGATCTGCGCGAACAGGTGCGGAGCCTCTACGTGCTCAAACCGGAGGATCGACGGCTCGGGAATCTGTCGCTCCGGCCGGAGTTGAAGCCGCGGTTGGCGAAGTGGGTCGAGGGCGGCTGGTACGGGCATCTCTTCGACCACGCCGACGACGAGCTATCACTGGCGGAGTTCCAGGCGTTCGAGTTCTCGCGGATGGACGACGGACCGGACGTGCGCGAAGCGCTGCTCTTTTACGTGCTCCATCGCGTGAACATGCACGTTGAATCGTCACGACTGACGCTCTGTCTGATGGATGAAGCCTGGCGGTTTCTCGCGCATCCGGTGTTGCGAAGCTACGTGCAGACGGCGTTGAAGACGTGGCGCAAGCGGAACGGCGCGATGGTGCTCGCGACGCAATCGGTGACGGACCTCGACGCGAGCGCGATGCGCGATGTCGTGGTGAGTGCGTGCCCGACGCACATCCTGCTCGCGGATTACGCGGCGGATCGGGAGGCGTACGCGCGCATCTTCAGCCTGAATGCGCGGCAACAGGCGATGCACGCGGCGCTGCGTCCTCGGGGGGAACTGCTGTTGAAGCGCGGGGACGAGGCGAAGGTGTTGGCGTTGGTGTTACCGGAGGCAGAGAAGGAGATGGCGTATGCGGGCTAAATCGGTGGAGATTCGCGACCGGCACACCTTCATCCCGGCGCTGGCGTTGCGCGTGTCCGGCGACGACGGCCCGCTCTTCCGCCGCGCCGGATTCGGGGCGCCGATGGTCTACCTCATCGCGCTCGCCACGCAACAGTGCCACTACGACCCGTCGGCGTGGGGAAATCGCACGATGAATACCGCACACCAGTACATCGAGCGCGAATGGCACGCCATCGCGGACGGCGACGTGGTCGATGTCGAGTTCATCCTTGGGGAGTCGGCCACGAAGAAAGAGAGCGAAGTGTATGCGTAAAGTGCTCGCGCTCGGCGTGATGCTGGCGCTCGGCGTAGTCGGTGTCCACGCACAATCCGCCGGCATCCGACAGGTGACTTCGTCGGATGCCAAGGTCGAAACGGTGCACACGCGCGTGCGTTACTCAACCATGATCGTCCTACCCGATGGTGACGAGATCGTGGACGTCATCTGCGGCGACCAAGAGTTCTGGCGCATCGATCCGATCCTGAACATCGCGCACGTCAAGCCCGCGAAGGAGGGGGCGCAGACGAACCTGAACCTCGTCACGACGAGCGGGGCGATCTATTCGTTCCTGCTGGTCGAAGGCAAGGGCGGACTCACGCCGGATCTGCGGGTGAACGTGCTGCCCGATCCGAACCGCACGACGCAAGCGCCGCCGAAGTATTACACGGCGCGGCAGTGGGACGGCTTACAGGAGGAGTTGGAACGCGCGCAGGAGGCGACGGAGGCCGCGCAGCGGATCGCGGAGCAGCGGATTGCGGAGGCGCGGGCGTCGTTGCCGGCGGCGATCCAGTTTCCGTACGACATTGACCTGGACGAGAAGCCGTTCCTGATACGCGCCGCGTGGTCTGACGGGCAGTTCACGTATTTTCGATCGGACGCGCAGGAGTTGCCCGCGCTGTACGAGCTGAAGGACGGCAAGCCGGCGCTCGTGACATTCAGTGTTGAGAACGGGACGTACATCGTGAACAAGCCGCTCGACGAGGGGTATTTCACGATTGGGGCGAAGCGGCTCGGGTTCAAGGTGAGGCCGTGAGTTTCTACAACTTAGTTCACGGCGTGAACCCCTTAACACATGGGCTGTTGGCGGCTCTTAATATTGAATCGTCGGCTGTCCCACGGTTCCGCGATTGCTATTGGAATGGGACGCACATCGTTGTCTATACGCGCACTGGTGGAGGTAACCGGGAGTACTACGACTCCAAGTGCGACGACAACCCTGACGGACCGTGGAACGATACGCTTCGCTCGGTGCCGGGGTACTCGCACGACGAGGACGACGACTCCGACAGCACGTACGCCAGTTTTTACTTCACGCCCACGGAGTCGCTCCGTGATGCGTTGGCCGGATTCCAAGCCGCTGATGCCACGCCGGCGCAGAAGTGGGAGGCATTTCTCGATCGCCTGAAAAGCGGCGATCAGGACGAACAAATAGCGCGCGTCACCAACGCTTTAAAGCCGTTGGTCGATGCGGTCAAGGGCCATGCCTGATCCCGAGATCCGCGATACGCGCCGGCCGCTCACAGGCGGCCTCCCGAAGTCCGCACAGACGTGGTTCCTCGGAGGGATCGCCCTGTGTGTGCTGCTGATTGCCGCCTTCACCGGGAACGCCACGCCGCCCGCGACGTCGGTCGCGTCCTTCGCTGTGCCGCCCCCACAGCCGGTGACGAGCACGGAGCGCGTCGAGGCGATTCGTGCACAGTTGCAGCAGTCGATGGAACGGGCGCAGCAACCACCCGACGTACCGCCGCCGCCGGTCCTTGCGCCCGAGCCGGAGTACTACGCGCCGCGCGACGTTGATCCGCTGGACGAGGAGCGCCGACGCCGGGAGTACGAGTCGCTGTTTGCGTCGAGCGTCGTGAGCAGCGCGCCGCGCGAGGCGACACCGGCCGTGCAAGCGCCCGCGCCCGTCACGAGCGCGCCGCCTCCGGCACCTGAGGCGCCGCCGCGCCCTGGCGATCAACTCGTGTACGAAGGCACGCTGATTGAGGGCGTGCTCACGAACCGGCTGGAAGGCCAGATGTCGGGGCCGGTCAATGTGATGGTCACGACGCCGACGTATTCGCACACGCGGGCGCTCGTTATTCCCGCTGGTGCCCGTGTGCTTGGCCGGGCATCAGCCGTGAACGACCTCGGAGACGAGCGGCTGGCCGTGGCGTTCCATCGGCTCATTCTTCCGAACGGTCGCAGTCTCACCCTTGAACAGTTCACCGGCCTGAACGCGGTCGGGGCGACCGGCCTGAAGGACCGGGTGAACTCGCACTGGCTGAGCACATTCGGGGCAAGCGCCGTCGTCGGCCTGTTGTCTGGCTTCTCCAATTTTGCTGGGTCTGGATTCAGCCGCGACCGCGGGACGACCGTCGTATTCGGGGGCGCGACGGACACCACGGCGCAAACGACGGCGGCCACGATGAACCGTTACCTGAACCGACTCCCAACCATCACGATTCGCGAGGGCCACAGAATTCGCGTGTGGGTCGCGAACGATCTGTATCTACCGGCTTATGAGTGACACGACTTGTCGTTTCGGTGTTGGCCGAGCGCGGCCACACGACGGACCTCCGTGTGGAACTCCGGCGGCGCGGCTGGCGAATGTGGCTGGCACTTGGTACTGCGCGAAGCACATTCGCTTTCGGCAGATGAGAGATGAGGCACGACGGCGCGGAAAGACGGTGCCTTCGCACGACGATCTTGAATCCATGATCGGTTCGATGGTCTGCCACTGTGGCGTCACGATGCACTGGCTCTTGGATGATGGCCCAGCGACGACGCAAATTTCGCTACAGCATGACCGTGGCGGCGCGATGCGCTTTCTCTGCCGGTCCTGTAATCGACGACATGCGTCCTACGAAGACGACGTGTTCTACTCAGTGCAGCACGGCTTCAAACGGTGCCCGACGTGCCGCGAGGTCAAGCCGCTCGACACTGGCTACTTCCTTCTCACGACTGGCGGATCAAGGCGCCAAGCGGAGTGCCGACGGTGCAGTTCGGAGCGCAACCGCGCATGGACAGCGGCCAACAAGGAGTACATCGCGGAGAAGCAGCGCGCCGACAGGCCAAAGCGGCGTGAGTGGGAACGCGCATGGCGGGCGGCCAACCACGACAAGTTGAGAGCCTATCTGGAGTCCACGCGCGAGCATCGGAATGCACTGCGGAAAGAACGAGACGCGCGGAACCCACCGCCGAAGCGAATCCGGCCCGACCGCGCGGCGTACGCGAAAGCGTGGCGTGAACGGAACAAGGACAAGGTTCAAGAGTACGAACTGAGACGTCAAGGCAAGAGGAATACGACCAACGACGCAGGAGGAACAGAATGACACGCTTCGCGCTCGCGCTCGCGTTGCTCACGCTGCCGGTGCCTGCGCTCGCGCAGTGGGTTGTCTACGATCCCGCGAACGTCATTCAGACCACTCTGACGGCGGATCGCATGCTGCGTCAACTCGAACAACTCCGCCGGCAATACGAGACGCTGGAACGCGTCGCCGGGCGCCTCGGGCATCTCGACGACTACCGTACCGAGCCCTTCGCCGCAGGCCGGTATGACATCGGCCGCCCGGGCGCGGAACTCCTGGCCGCGCTGAACGACGGCGACGAGGCCGGCTCGCGCTACCGCGCCGTTGTTTCGTCGCTGCCGGTGCTCGTCGCGAGCCATGTGCCGGCGGCGGCGCGATTCATCTTGGACGCACAGCATGCCGCGCTCGACGTGATGGACGCGATCTCGGGGCGGACGGTGCATGAAGCCGGGGCGCTGCGCGGCGCGATGGACGATCTCGCGCGGGCGACCGCGATCTTCGAGCGGGACGTGCTGCGCCAGACAGAGGAAGAATCCGTGACGGCGGTCCTCGACAAGATCGCGGGCGGCGGGCTCCTGCAGGCGCGGCAGTCGGCGGCGACACATGCGCTCGTCGCGCTGCTCGTCGAGCATGCGCTGGCGCAGACGATGCGGACGCGGCAGACCGAAGCCGAGGCGTACCAGATGCGCGTCGGGCAGTTGAACGCGCCGCGTGTGTTCGCCAGCGAAGGCGGCAGCATCGATTGGACGTGGCGACAACCGTAGCCCATGCCGGACCCGAACACGACGATCCTCGCGGCCGTCCAAGCCGCCATTTCGGGGCTGCTGACCACGTACGAGCCGGAGTTCCTGCGCCTCGGTCATCGGCTGTATCTGTCCTTCGCGGTGATCGTCATCGTCTGGCACGGCATTCAGACGATGTTCACCAGCGCGCCGCTGCCCGATCGCCTCTTCGACTTTGCGAAGCTCTTGCTGGTCATCAGTTTCGGCTACGCGATGATCGCGTTCTACGAAAGCCCGCTGCCGGGTATCGGCGTCTCGTTCTCGAACCTCGTGACCGACCAGACGGCGTACCTGTCCGGTGTGCTCGACGCAAGCGCCGTCGAATCCGTCGACGCGCATCTCTCGGATCTGTGGTCGCGGTTCATGGTGCCGGATACGTGGGGAGTGTTGTCCAATCTCGTGTACTGGCTGCTGATGATCTTGATCATGGGCGCGAAGCTCGCGACGATCGCCGTGGTCGCATTCGGCCTGATCGCGTCGGCGGTGTGCGCGCTGCTCGGGCCGTTGTTCGTGCCGTTCTTCATCTTGCCGGCGCTGAACTTTCTGTTTTGGGGCTGGTTTAAGTCGTTTCTGCAGTACTCGTTCATTCCAGTCGTCGCCATTGCCTATTTGATGGTGGGCGAGCGGTTCGTGTTCCGGTTCGTCACGGAGATGCCGGCGCTCGTGACGAGCGAGCAGTTCCTGCTCTATGCCGGGCAAGCGTTCGTGGTGGTCGGGATGTTCGTGGCGGGGATCTTGTGGATCCCGTCGCTGACGAGTTCGATCTTCTCGGGGCATTCGCACGGGAGCAACGGCGGGGGGTTCATGATGGCGTTTGTGCGGAGGGGACGATGAACCCGCGCCAGGAGTTGTACTGCCACGACTGCGGGCGGTACGTCCAGTTCCGGCTCGATCTGTCACTGAACGGGAACCACGTCCTCAACTGCCCGAACTTCGGGCATGAACACTGCCGCGTCGTCAGGGATGGGCAGATCACCGATGTCCGATGGGACACACGCAACGGCATGACGTGGACGGCCGTTGTCACGTCCTCGGCGACCGTGTCCGTGAGTGCGTCGATGTCATCGACCTCCAATTATTTCCTTACGGCGTCGTGGCTCAGCACGTCGAGTGGATCATGAACACGCACGACCTGACGCCTGACGCGCGGCGCGCGTTTCTCGACCGCACCACCGGCCCGCTCGTCCTCAACGCCTGGCTGCTCGGGCTCCTCCTCGGCTCCGTGC
>CAYODZ010000054.1:0-6221 GCA_964402835.1 uncultured Gammaproteobacteria bacterium
CATGGGACGCGAAGCGCGCCGCGTAGCGGCTTCGTCCAACTTGCTGCTTGAGCAGACGCAAGGTAGGGAATCTCGCCCCCGCGTCACTCCTTCAACTGAAGAGTCGCAACGAATTCCGATAACTAAGGATTATCCGTGCCGCCCTCAACGGCTCTGCAGACCGAAAACGACATAACGAGGCGCGTCTGGGAGCGCCTGGTCGACGATTTCTACTGGTCGCCCGATTCCCTCCGCAAGCTGCGCGTCGGGATACGGTTCAAGGATGACTCCCGCCCTCTCCCGTCAGAGGTGAAGCTTCAGCCCTTCGAGGTCATCGTTGCGGCGGTCTTCGCGCAGATCCGGCCCGACTACGAGTGGTGGGTCACGCCGAATCAGCCGGACGACGGGGTCGACTTCATCGGACGCGGGGTATTTCTGAACTCGAAAGAGCTCGGGATCGACGCGGCAATCACCATCGGCGGACAGTGCAAGAAACGCGAGCGCGTGCACGATGTCGTCGGCGAGCTTTCCGGGAGCTTTGCCCGCATGGCGGCGAGTCTCGATCCTACCCTGTTCGTCGCCGCGGTCTCGGCGAACCTCACCCACAAGCGGGTGGCGGATGCGAAGAGAATCCTCGAAAGAGCCCACCAGCGTCACTGTCACATCCTCGATCGTGAGCAGATCGAGAATCTGATCGCTGCCGATCTGACTGCGGCCCAGCCGGTCATTCACAAGGCATTCAGCAACTCCGACGCCGCGTTCATCATCGAGTACTTCGAGCGAAGAGACAGTCTGGTCCCGATGATCAGCGCGAAGGTGATGGCGCCGCCTTCCGCTCTTGCAGGCGAGCCGTTCCACGTCACTCTGCAGATCACGCGGAACTCGATCTCGGCGAACCGGCTGCGCGTTCGCTGGATCGCGCCGAGCGGATCGCCAGCGGCCGGGGCTCTCGTCACGCCGATCGAGGCCGAGTCGGATGGCGGTATGACGCTCGACTTCGAAGCTGCGACTCTGGACGATCCGTTCTTCGTCCAGCTGAATTTCGAGTTCTTGCTGTATGGCGTTGGGACTCAGGATATGGGGCGGGTGTCGATCCATGCCGGCAAGTCAGCAGCCGAACCGCTCGCCGTCGTCGCTCTACCGGAGATCACGATCGTCGAGAATCTGCGGCCTCGCTTTTACGACGTTCCGTACCGCGCCCCGCTGGATGAAATCGATCGAGCATTCGCGAGGACGCGCACCGGAAGGGTGTCGACCGTGGCGGTCCTCGGGGCGGGCGGCGCGGGGAAATCGCGATTGTGCGAAGAAGTCGGGATCGAAGCGCGGAGACGTGGGACGCAGGTCGTTTCGGCACGGCAGGCGCACACGGCGGAGTTTCCGCGACGGATTCTCGCGAACCTGTTACTCGAGCTGGCCGAGAGCGGTGATTCGCGTCAGGATCCGGCGGATCGCGTCCATGACGTCCTGCGGGGACTCGAGTCCGGACTCGCCGCACGGGCACGACCCGTGGTCGAAACGCTCTTCGATCAGGCGGGAAAGCCCGGATCGACCGACGACGATCAGGCCCTCCTTTCCGTACTGGCAGTTCTGATCGCACGGCGGTCGCGGCTCCAGCCGCTGATCGTTCACCTGCACGACCTTCACTGGTGCACGTTCGACGTCCTGGAGACGATCGATCGGCTGATCTGGCAACTGGACCACCTGAACGTGCGCCCGATGAAGGGCACCGCGACTTCCGGACTGCGCGTTCTCTTTCTGCTCGAGGGCCGCAAACACGAGTATCGCGAGACGGACGACACGGGATGGTCGACCCGAGTGTTCGAGAGATTCATCGAGCGCTTGGCCTGTCCGGCCGCGATCTGCCGGGCGTTCCAGCCGGACGAGAGCGCGGCCTTCGCCAAGCGACTCTTCGAGCAGGCATACAGTGCAAGCCGGCTGATCTCCGAATCGCTGCTCGAGCTCCAGCAGGAGCTGATCGACAGCGTGCACCACGCCGCCGGCGGCAACCCGTTTCACATGCTCGAGCACGTGAAACTGCTGCAACAGCACGGGATTCTCGGCCAAAACCCGCAGACCGGCCTAATGTACATGGTCCAGCCGGACTTTCCCCACGTCGCCCTTCCGGAGACGGTGTTCGATGCGATCGCGGCGCGCTGGCGTTACTACTGGAAGCACCAACGGAAACTCGCGATCGTGCTCTGGTCCGCGGCTTTCGTCGACGACAGTCTTCCGGGCGCGCTCTTTCGCCATCTGTGGAGCCGGCTGGCGCCGCAGGTCACGCAGGCCGAAATCGAGTCGAGCGAGTTCCTGACCCTTCCTCAACGCGACGATGAAGGGAGTCAGGTGTTCTTCCGTCACGAGAACTACTTCCAGGCGATGCGGCGCATTCAGCTTCCGGAGTCGGAACGGACAGCCGTGGTCGACACGTACACGGCCTGGTTCGAAGAAGCGCCGCGACTCGGTCCGGCGTTGCGATATGCGCAGGCCAGAGTCGCCCTGGAAACGGCGCGCCCTGATCGCGGTCACGTCCGGCGGTTGCTGAGAGGTGCGCACGACGCCGCGCAAAAGCGTGGCGATCGGGGTCTCGCGTCACGAATTCTCGCTACGCTGCTCGACGAGATCACGTGGGTCTCGCATCGAGCGTCGCCCTTGACCGCGGATGCGCTCGCGCAGGCGTGCGACGACGAGCTCGAGCTTTGCCAAAGCCTGATTCGCTCCGGGCGCCCCGACATCGCGCTGGGCCGGATCGAGCGCCTCCAGAAAGTCATCGAGTCCCACCTGCGGCCGCAGTCTTCCGGGAGGAGCGCAGCCGCCGACCGCGTCCTGCAACGCCGGTTCATGTTGCTCAGGATGAAGGCGGAGGTGCTATACCACGACCGGCGACCGCGAGAGGCTGCCGTCCTGACCGAACAGTCCGTGCGCGAACTGGAGAGCTACCTGGCCGGCCTCACAGAAAGCAAGCGACGGCGCTGGGACGGTGTGGTCATGGAGATGCTCGATGCCCACAGCGACGCGGTCGCCCTGTCCGGCGATCTCCGGCGCGCCGTGGTCGAGGCGCGCAAGGCCGCAACGATCGCCGAGTCTCTCGTCGATGCTGATCCTCATGCCATCGAAGTCATCATCACGTACGCCAACATCCTTCTGTGCGAAGCCCCGGAAGAGAGCGAGATGATCCTGACCCGTCATGCCCGTGCCGTCGACCGGACATCGGGCCGGGAGGGAATGCACCTTCGCCTGCATCTGAATCTGGCGATGGCGGGCATCGTCCTCGGCTATCGCGAAGGTCTGTCGCCGGCACCACATAAAAGCAAGCGTCTGCAATCGGCTCAGGAAGCACTCCTCGCTGTCTTTCGACAGGCACACCCACTGGGCCGGCTGTCGACCGCAGCCGCGGCGGCCCTTCTCCTCGGATTGATCAGCGCGCTGCAGCGCAAGGGCGATGACATCGACTGGTTTTCTCAATCCGTCGCTCTGGCTGTGCGCGCGCGGCAGATGGAGACGCTATGGCGTGCTCACATCAATCTCGCTCACAGCCTCCATCGGAGTGGCAGTCCCAGTCGCGATTCGGCTGCGGCAGCTCTCGATCTCATGGAGTACAGCCTCAGCGCCGATCCCGACGCGGATCGCAGCCCACGGTTCGATCTGCTCGCCGTGCCGATGGCGCACGCCGTTCGTTACCTACTGCTTGCGGGTGACTCGAAAGGCATGCGGGCACTGCGAAAGTTTCCGGCACTGCTCCCGATGTTCCGCGATGTCGAGAGAGCCGAGTTGAGGGATGACCGCGGCGGACGAACGAGCCACGAGTGGCTCCGGGTGGACGACGCCGACTACGTCATCTACTGAGCGACCACGGTCCTAAGGCCGGAAAGCGCCCACCGAGTCGACGATGTGGCCGACGTCCGACGGCGAGAGATTCTGATGTACCGGTAGAAGAAGGGTCTTCGCCGACGCCACGTCGGCGCCAGGGTAAGGCCCACCGTCGGCATAGAGCGTTGTTCGATGGAGCGGCCAGTACCGAAAGCTCGTGTAGATCCCGCGTTCGAGTAGATGAGCGGCCAGCCGGTCACGCACGACTGGTGCGGTCTGAATCCAGTAGAAATAGGGGACGTTCCCTTCCGCGGCGGATGGAGCAAGGCGAATCCACGGAATCCCGGCGAACGCTTCGTCGTAAACCCTGGCAATGCGCCGTCGCTCCTCGATAAATGCGTCGATCCGGCGAAGCTGAGCCAGTCCGAGGGCGGCATCGAGGTCGTTCATGAAAGCGAGGCGTCCCCAGTCCGCTGGATCGATCTCCCACCACCGTTGGTTGCTGGCGACAGAATCGCGTCCCGCGCGCGCACCGCCCAGGTGCACCCGATCGGAGATCTTCTGTCGCAGCGCGTCATCCCCTACCCGGATCATGCCTCCGTCACCCGTCACGAGGAGCTTCATTGAGTCGAACGACCAGACGCCGATGTCGCCGAAACGGCCGTAAGGCAACCCGTTGAGGCGTCCTCCGAGGGCACACGCCGAGTCTTCGATTAGCACGACGCGACGTTCGCGCGCGAGTGCGGCGATCTCCTCGATCGACTCCATCCGTCCGCCGAAATGCAGCAATAGGATTGCTCTGGTCCCGGGCGTGATCGCGGCTGCGATCATGTCCGCTGTCGGATTCAGCGTCGAGGGGTCGACATCGACGAGGCGCAGGCGCGCACCGGCGGCTCGAACCGCGTGTGCCGCACCGATGAAGCTCACCGTCGGCAGGAGCACCTCGTCCGCAGGTGCAGGATCGAGCGCCGCCACGGCCTGAAAGAGTCCTTCCGTGCAACTCGTGATGGCAATCATCTCGCGGCTGTCGGCGCCCACGTATTCGGCGAATGCCTGTACAAACGCTTTCACCCGCGGCCCAGGCCCCGGCCACTGATCGTCAAACGCTTCCGCGATGGCCGCGAGCTCCTCACCGCCCAGCGTGGGTTGAAACAGGCGGATCATTGCAGAGGCTCGCCATAGAGCGCCAACAATTCATTCGTGGTCATGACGACCGCTTTGGTGTCCATGACCAATTCCGTGCTCACGATGCGCGCACGCGTCTCAAACCAGAGGCGGTTCTCGGAGAGCTGGTTGAGGCGGTCGACGAGGTAGATGTACGGCGACGGATTCATCATCGCGCGATGCGGCATTTCCATCGGCAGCCACGCCATCTCGCGTGGACTGTTAAAGAAGCGTGTCTTGTGAGTTCGCGCGCTCGCGCCGCTCCACCGGCGCTCGACGCACTCGAGCAGAATGGCCTCGTCATTACTCCGGCAGAGGCTCAAGGGCTCAAACGCATAGTCGGTGAGCTTGGGATCGCCTTCGAGGACGTGGTCGAGGGCCTCATCGATGAACATGCCCAAGTCGACGACGCGCGTGTTTCCCCAGCGAGTCCAGAAAAGGGCGGCATCCTCGTTGGTTCGCGCGAAACGTGCCGGGCCTGATTGGCTCACCCAGTGGTACGCGACCGATTCGGCGCACGTGTAATTGACATAGCCGAGCGCATACGCCTTGAGGCAATGGTCGGTGTTTTCGCTCGTATTGTAGAAATCCTCGTCGAGCGGGCCAATGTCAGCGAGCACGCGTCTGGTCATCGCCGCGGTGGCTCCGCTGACGATCTGCATCGGGCGTGTTTTGCCGCACAACGGATGATCCGTCGGCAATCCGCCGAAGATGTGGCGGTGACTGTATCGACCGAACGCCATTCCGATGTGTCTGACCCGTCCGGTCGTCGGCGAGAGCTGTTTCGACCCGATGATTCCGGCGCGCGGCGTTTTCTCGATCAGCTCCACCATCGCGCTGATGCACCGGCGGTCCAGAATCAGATCGCTGTTGAGCTGAATGAGGATGTCTCCGCGGGCATCGGCGAACCCGCGATTGACCGCGGCGGAGTATCCGCGGTTCTGGTCATGCCGGATTTTCGTGACCGGCGCTCCCGCGAGCGTGTCCGGCACGACGTCGAGGACCGGCTCTGTCGACCCGTCGTCGACGAAAATTAGTTCCGCGCCCGAAGGCGTCGCTTCCGCAAGGGAAGCCAGAAAATATGGGAGGTACCGAACCCCGTCGAAGACAGGGACGATGATGGAGATCGACGGCACGGATAATCCTTAGTTATCGGAATTCGTTGCGACTCTTCAGTTGAAGGAGTGACGCGGGGGCGAGATTCCCTACCTTGCGTCTGCTCAAGCAGCAAGTTGGACGAAGCCGCTACGCGGCGCGCTTCGCGTCCCATG
>CAYODZ010000055.1:0-12490 GCA_964402835.1 uncultured Gammaproteobacteria bacterium
CCGGTGACGAAGCTCACCGTGGCGTAGGCGTGGTGCACCACCTGTCCCGTGAGGCTGGCCGGGATCGCGCCCGGCGGGGCTACCAGGGACGCGGCGGCCGTGCCGGCGCCGCCAAGCACGCCGATGCCGCCCTGGGGCAACCCGCCGCCGCCGAGGGTGATCTGCAGGTACACGTCGAGGTTCAGCGGCAGCACGAACCCGTGGACCGAAATGCCGGGTGCGCTGCCCGACAGCGAACCCAGGACGAGGAACAGCTCGCCCGCGTGCGCGGCGCCCGCGTCGAGTGTGAGCCCGATCGTCCCGCCCGCGGCGACCGAGAGCGACGCGCTGTCGGCGGAGAGCGGCTGGCACTCGTCGGGCGTGCCCTCGGCGTCGAGGTCGAGCGACGTGCCGGCGGCGATGTCGTACTCGTCGGAGACGTCGTTACCGTTGCAGTCCTCGGCGTCGAGGTCGAAAACGTAGGCCGAACCCGCACTGCTCCCGCCATCGTCGTCGTTCACCGCCCCCACGACCGCCGCGTCGCCCGAGAGGGCCACGGAGTGGCCGAAGTTGTCGCCCGCCTCCGCGTCGCTCGCTGTGAGCTTGGCCGCTTGGCTCCAGCTCGTCCCGCTGCGCACGAACACGTAGGCCGAACCAGCGCCGTCCCCGTCGTCGTCGTCGAACCGGTTCCCGACGACCGCCGTGTCGCCCGAGAGGGCCACGGAGTTGCCGAACGTGTCGAACACCGCCGCGTCGCTTGCTATGAGCTTGGCCTGCTCGCTCCAGCTCGTCCCGCTGCGCACGAACACGTAGGCCGAACCCGCGTCGGTCCCGCCGGCATGGTCGTCGCGCCGTGCCCCCACGACCGCCGTGTCGCCCGAAACGGCCACGGAGTCGCCGAGTTGGTCCGACACCGCCGCGTCGCTTGCGGTGAGCTTGGCCTGCTGGCTCCAGCTCGTCCCGCTGCGTACGAACACATACGCCGAACCCGCGCTTGTCGCGCCGGCGTCGTGCCAAGGCGCCCCCACGACCGCCGTGTCGCCCGACAGGGCCACGGAGCTGCCGACGTTGTCGCCCACATCCGCGTCGCTCGCTGTGAGCTTGGCCTGCTGGCTCCAACTCGTCCCATTGCGTACGAACACATACGCCGAACCTGCGAAGTCCCCGCCGTCGTCGTCGAACGGGACCCCCACGACCGCCGTGTCGCCCCAGTAGGCCACGGAGTGGCCGAACGCGTCGCCCGCCTCCGCGTCGCTCGCTGTGAGCTTGGCCTGCTGGCTCCAGCTCGTCCCGCTGCGTACGAACACATACGCCGAACCTGCGAAGGCCCCGCCGTCGTCGTCGAACCGGGCCCCCACGACCGCCGTGTCGCCCGAGAGGGACACGGAGTTGCCGAACTCGTCGCCCGCCTCCGCGTCGCTCGCTGTGAGCTTGGCCGCGTGGCTCCAGCTCGCCCCGCTGCGCACGAACACGTAGGCCGAACCTGCGCCGTCCCCGCCGTCGTCGTCGAACCGGGCCCCCACGACCGCCGTGTCGCCCGAGAGGGCCACGGACCAGCCCAAACTGTCGCCCGCCGCCGCGTCGCTTGCCGTGAGCTTGGCTTGCTCGCCCGCGATGAGCGGATCGACGGTGATCGGCCACGCGGCCCCCGTCGTGTCGACAAGGACCGACAGCAGGCCGCTCGAGAGCTCCATCCAAGCGGCAAGCGGCCGCCCCTCGGCGTCCCACGCCGCGAGATGCGAAACCGTGACTCGTGCCACCCCGTGCTCGTCGCGCAGCTCAAAGCCCAGACCGTCGGGCGCCAGCTCCGCGCCCAGCCGGCCACTGAGTGCGAGCTGCAGCTCGAGCGGCGCATCCCGGTCGCCGGCGGGCGGAGCCTCTTCGATCGTGAAGCCCTGCTCGAGCCCGCGCGGCTCGTTCACGTACCACTCGACGAGCGGCCCGCGCCGGTACTCGATGCGAGCGCCCTCCGCGACGAGCTCAGGAGGCGCCGGGGCTTGCAGCGCTCCTGCGCGGCCCCACGCGACGAGCTTCAGCGTCACGAGCGACGGCGTGTCCGGATGGTCGAGCGCACCGACGCGCACGCCCTGCGCCGAGAAGGTCGCGCGCAGCGCTGCTCGCGGTTCGCGGCCGTCCAGCGATCGGGCGTGCCCTCCGGGCGCACCTCCGGCACCACCGCGAAGGCGTCCGCCGCCAGGGCCGCCTGCACCGCCGTGCGCAAGGCCGGCGGCGTGGGCGGATTCGCGTCGATCCGCGCGCTCTGGGCGGAGAGGGGGGCGTGAAGCAGAAGCGTCAGCGCCACACCGAGTCTCGTGTTCATGGGAAGCGTTTCCTTTCTCGCACGAGGAGCATCTCCGCGCGCTCGTTCGAGTCCGTCCGGGCCAGTCCAGCATCTGGCGCACCGCCGCGCTCGCAGGCGTGTCAACACCACCAGCGCGCTTACGCCCCGGATCCCGCCAGCGGCGAGGACGAAAGATCGCCACGAGGCCAATCGATGCCGCGCGCCAGGCTGGCCGCCTCCACGGTGCTTCCTGCCGTGGCAAGCCCTTGCGACGGCGGCGCGGTCCCTCGGGGGTAGCCTGCCAGGCGCATGATGAAGGCGGAGAAGGCGCGGCGGAGCGGTGCTCGATGAGGTCGTGGGCGAACTGGCCCCCCACCGGCGACATGATCCGGGTCGGAAACCTCTGATCGCTACCCTGCGTCCTGCTGGTCTGCCTGCAACATGGCTTTGATGCGCGCGATGTGCACTTCCGAGTCCCTCACGCGCTGGCGCGTCGCCTTCGAGTCGGCCGTGCTGTGACTCTCTGCCATGCGTCCCAGCAGGTTCCGCCGCTCCTCGAACATTCGCAGCGCCACCCACAGAGTCTCCTCGATCTCCGCCGACTGCGCCTCGAGAAGAGCTGGCGCGGTGTACGAGTGGCCGGTGTGGCACCGGTAGCGCAACGCCTTCCCCGAAGCCACCTGCCACAGTACCCCGCCACAGCCAGGGCAGTTGAACGGTGCCTGGTCGCCAAGGCTGTTCACGGACACCAGGTCGCTGAGCACTCGCTCGGCGATTCTCGCCTCGGTGGCGATGTCGTTCGGCACCGGTACCCGCGGGCCGACCGGCTCGCGCACGAGCCTGGCGAGCAGGCCACCCATCTGGCTGATCGGTACGCAGTAGTCCATATCCACCTGCCGCATCGCGTTCGCCGGCATGTCGGGGAAGTCAGCGTCATCCGGATCCTGAACAACGCAAAGACCGCCACAGCGTCTGACCGCGACCATGCCTGCGGTGCCGTCGTCGAGATTTCCCGTGAGCAGCACCGCAACCCCGCGATTTCCGTAGGAGACAGCCATCGAACGGAACAGCGGATCGACCGCTGGTCTGGAGCGATTTTCCTGTGCGCCCTTGGTGACCATGAGGCGCCCCTTCCCGACCATCAGGTGATGATCGGCGGGCGCCAGGTAAATCTGTCCGCGCTCTATCGGGTCGCCGGCGCCGGCCGCGGAGCAGGTGAGCGAGCCACACGCGTTGAGCGTGTCGACCAGAACCTGGACATCGCCGTCCGCCGCGGTGTGGCGAACGATGAGGACGGCCGCCCGAAAGTCGGACGGAAGCTGCGCTACCAGTTGCTTCAGGGCGTCCAGGCCGCCCGCCGAGGTTCCTATCGCAACTACTCTCGACGCTTTCATCAAACCCCTCAGTCGCTGGATGCCTTCCGGCTTTCTCCATACAGCGCGCATAACGTCTCGTCCAGCATCGCATACCGGAAACGATAGCCGTCTGCCAGAGGGCGTGCAGGCTCGACCCGCTGGCTCGCCAGAGCGACGACGACCACGTCATGCTCTTTGCCCGTAGCGGTGTGTATCCGCCGTGCGTCAGAGACTCCGCCAGCGCTCCGGCGTCGCGAGGCGCGTTCACCGAGCGCGACGATCAGCTCGCTCTCGGTCATCGCCTCGGACTCGTCCAACGCGGCCAGAACCCGCAAGCGTTACCGCACTACCACACGGAGCGTCCGCACCAGGGCCTGGGAAACCGGTTGGCCGAGCCGCGCTCCTCGCCGCCGACGACCCGTCCCGTCGTCTGCGACGAGCGCCTCGGAGGACTGCTTCGGTCCTACCGTCGCGTGGCCTGATCGCTCTCTTCATCGCCCAGCTTCTCACCGCCGCCACGCCGCAACCTCGGCCGAAGTCTGTCCGCGCTGACCGAGCGCTACACCGTGAATGGGTGCCGATCGTGCAGGAAAGGGTCGGCCGGACTCTCTGCACAGGACGGGATCGAGCTCATGGTCGCTGGAGGATCGAGGGTCTCGAGCGGGGGCGTCTCGGCCCCCGACCCTGCCAGGTGACCGACGGGCGCGCTACGGGACGTACACGTAGGCTTCGCTGCGCGTCCCCACGACGCCCCCTCCAGCGGCGAACGCTCCGCCGGTGACGAGGAACGTGCCGTCGAAGAGGCGCGTCATCGCGTGGTTGCCGGCCGCCGTCGCCACCTGCGCTGGGAAGCCGGCGTTGACGCCGATGTCGGCCTTGAGCGTGATCGTCGTGCCGTCGTGGAGCGCCGCTGCCGGGCTCGCGTTGAGCGTGGTGAACGTGTCGGTGTGGCCACCCGTCACGAGCGCGGCGCCCGCCTCGGTCGCCGCCTGCTGGACGAACGCGACCGCGAACGAGAGCGGGTTCTCGATCGTCCACGCCGCCCCATCGAACTTCACGACCGACGCCGTCGCGCGCGCCCCGGTCTGGTCGTCGACGAAGAACATGCCGCCCGTCAGGAGGACGTCTCCGTTCGCGAGCGAGCTGGCGCCTTGGAACGCGCGCGAGCCCGGGTTGAGTCCGAGCAGCGGGAGCGGCGCGGTCGGCGTCAGTTGATCGAGCACGGGGTCGTACAGGTCGCACGTGTCGGTGAAGACCGGGAACGCTCCTCCGAAGGTCGGGTTGCTGGACCCGCCGATGACGCCGCCGGCGATCAGCACCTGGCCGCTCGGCAGCAGGGATTGCGTGTGGCCCGCGCGATCGTTCGCCATGTCGCCCGGCACGAGCGACCAAGCGCCCGTCTGCGGGTCGTACACCTCCGCGCTGCGCTGCGACGTGTTCAGGTTCGCGACGAACTGAGTCGACGGGTTCTGCCAGTCGGCGAAGCCACCGCTCGCGAGCACCTTGCCGGTGGCCAGCAGAGTGACCGCGTGCCCCGCGCGCGGCGCGTTCATCGCTCCCGTCGGCGCGATCGTGCCCGTCGCCGGGTCGAACAGGTCGCAGGAAGCGGTGACGACGCCGCCGGTCGTCACGCCGCCGGTGATGAGCACGCGGCCGTCCGCCAGCCGCACCGAGCGGTGCGTCATCCGCGCCACGGACATGTCGGGCCCGGCGAGGAACGAGCGCGTCAGCGGGTGGTAGGTCTCGGTCGACGCGAGGGGCGCGGGGAAGACGAAGTTCCCGTCGCCGCCACCGGCGATCAGCACGCGCGTCTCGTTGTCGAACTTGTTCACGCCGAGCGCGGTCGACGAGTGCATCGCGCGCGGCGCGCCCATCGCGCCGACGATGCGCCAACTGTCCGGCAGCTCCCACTGGAAGCGCACCGTCTTCGACAGGCTGATCACCGCCGGCCCGCCGTCGGCCTCGACGGTCAGTGCGTTTGCGTAGATCGGAGGCGCGCCGACGAGCGCGGGGATGTTCGGGATCGGCACCTCGACGTGGAAGTTGCCGTTCACGTCGAGCGGATAGGGTGCGAACGAGTACGCGGGCGAGTTCACCTCGAGACAGATCGGTCCGACGAGGCTGACCGAGGGACCGATCCCGTCGGAGACCGACAAGATCGTGCTCGGGGCGAACGTCGTCGCGGTCGTGCCGCCGTCGACGACGAACGTGCCACCGATGATCGCCTGGGTCGTCGCAATGTACGCCTTGCCGACGCCGTTGCCCTGGTCGAAGGGATCGCCGGCGAGGGCCGAAGAGACGAAGAGGACGCCGAGACACGCCGCCGAGCCGGCGACTTTGCGAATGCGGTTCATGGTCGAAGCGGGAACGGGTCCGGACCGGGGGGCGAGTCGAACCGATCGTGCCACAGATCCACGTGGCCGGCTATAGAACGCCCGTCTTCTCGGCGCGCGAAGCGAACCAGGGAACGCCGAACGATGCTCGGCGCTCCCTCGCCAGCGTCGAACGCGCCCCCCGCGACGAGGAACGTGCCGTCGAACAGCGGTCCCTCGGCTTGCGCCGCGCACCGCCAGCTTCTGTCGCGAGTGGTCCGGAGCCTTGCAGGCCGCGTCGGATGGTCCGTCCTGCTGGCAGCGCTCCTGCCTATCGACGGACGAACTTGGCGACCGAGGCTATGGAAGCTGGCGACGAACGAGCGAGCCATCCGCCCCTTCGTAGACGAGCAAGGGGCCGCGAGGCCCTGGACCGGGCACGAGCCACAAGCGTTGGCGAGCGGACGCGACGGCGGGCGTGGGCGTGTCCTCGACGAATGCAACAGGCTCCCAGGAGCTCGTCGCCGGGTCGAACCGCAGAACCCCAGGCTGGTGAGGAGGCTCGCTTGACGACGCAGCGAGCCAAAGGACGCCATCGTCAACAGCGAGGTCATAGCCCGCCGTGACAGCAAGGTCGGCCACGAGTTCGACAGATGCTGTCCACTCGACCAGGTCGCTGCTCGTGAAGAAGCTCAGCGAGCCAACGCCGTTCCGATCGACGGTTGAACGTGGGTGCCGAACAGCGAGCACGACCTCGCTCGCGAGCGTAACGGCGCGCGGATCCACTCCCGGTGCGATCGCTCGTGCGCCGAGCGACCAAGTAACGTGTGGAGGCGACGGCGCGCGCACTGCCGCGGCGGGGTCGTCTGGAACTGGCCCGAAGTCGATCTCATCGAGTCGCGCGAGCCAGACGACTGCGTCAGCCGCGGACATGAAACGACGCGTCTCTATCCCTCGGCCCGACCCGAGCAGAAAAAGATCCTCGCCGTCCGAGAAGATCGACGTGGCGAACACGTCTGCCAACAGCTCCGGCCCGCTGTCGTCGGCGGTTGCGACGTTCTCGAGCGCGACCTGCTGAACGATCGAGAACCCGCGCTCGTGGGGCGGCGCGAGAGGTGTTCCCTGCCCGCGCCACACGTAGACCAGTCGCGTGCCTCCGCCGTGGACCTCGAGCGCGATTCCCCAGGATCCGCTTGCATCGGACGCGAACGAGAGCGAGTCCGCGCACGTCGGACCGACCAAACCCCCGTACCACAGCGGGACTGTTGCCGAACCGCTCGGCACGCGTTGTTCCGACAGCAACCCGACATGGAGCCCGAGTGTCGTCGGCCGCGGCGCCACCGAAGAGAGAATGAGGTGGATGACTTCGTCGCCGCCTCGCGTGACAGCCTCGGCAACCGGATCCGTGTCCAACCCGACGCTGCCCGGAGGCACGTTGCTTTGCGCGTCGCCACACGCGATGATCGCTACGAGCGCCAGTGATGTTGCAAATGACATGAACGTTCTCTCTCGACGATCGACTTCACAGGCCCGTCCATTGGGGGGGTGAGCTCCTGAGCCAGAGGGGGCTTCGATTCTCGTCAGTATGCGACGGCTACGAGGCACGGGCGAACCTCCGTGGATTCAGGTCGCATCCTTGTTGTGCTGCTTCACTACAGCCTTTACGTCCTCGCCAAGCCACGCCGCTGTTGCTCGCACCGCCTATACACCAGAGCTGCGACCACTGAAGCGTAAACAGCACAGCCGAGCCACCACCCCTGCTCCATCGCGGTGACATCGCCGATCGGCGAGTCGGCCGTGTACGCACCAGTAGCCGCCCTGACGTGAGAGCAGATCGAGATGAATGGCAGGTATGGGATCGCCGTGAGCACGACGCCGAAGGTCGCCCAATTGTTGTCCGACTCCCAGAGCGTCATCATCACCGCGTACTGCGCCCAGTACGCCAGCACGCCCCACGCCAGCGCGTGCACAAGACGGTTCAGCATGGCAAAGACGTGTAGTGGTTCGGGCTGTAGTAACGCTCGCCACCCTTGCCCTTCACGATAAGACGGCGCAAGTGGGCGCCCCGCGCCACGCGCTCGCACTCCCCGGCCCCGCCGGCCGTGCTCGCCACGGACGACGGCGTACGAGGCCACGCACGCCGCCCCACGGCCCAGGGCCGATCCGCGCTCCTCACCGCCGACGACACGTCCCGTCGTCTGCCCCGAGCGCCTCGGAGCCTGCTTCGGTCCTACCGTCACGCGGCCTGATCGCTCTCTTCATCGCTCCGCTTGGCGCCGCCGCACGCCGGAACCTCCGCCGCAACTGCTGCGCTGAACGAGGGCGACACCGCGAATGCGGTGCATCACCATTCTGCGTCGAGCTTGCCGTCTTTCAGCCGCACCACGCCCAATTCCCCCGGCCGGTCCTCACCGAGAGTGATGCTCCCCTCCTCCGCCCAACACCGTACGTAGCCGCCGTTGGTGTCATGAGTGAGGCCGATGTCAAGCGACTTACGACCGCTAGCGTTGAACAACTCGACCACCGGATACGACTGTTTCTCGCCGTCCGCGCCGAACTGCTCAGGAATGCTGACCCGCAGCCGCTGTCGCCCTTCTGAATCACGCGCGATGATGAACTGACCATTCGCGAGGACCTCGACTCGCGACTTGCGGTGATCCCCCGCTAGGCTACCAACACCAAGCACACCGGCTTCGGATGCATAGACGGCCGTCCGACCCTCCGCATCGAGGATCTGCAGCCCGTAGAGCGGACCCTCAGCCCAGCCTCGGGAGTCCACTTCTCCGAGTCGGATCCGCACGTTGCCCGCGTCGTCTACGACTCTCAGTTCGCTTACGTCATGCCTGCCGGACAGGCAAAGAACACTACTCGCTACCGAGACGGTGCTTATTACAGCCATTGTTGCGAACAGCCAGCCATGTGTGTTCATCTTCATCGATGGTGTCTCCCGAATTCAGCCCTCTATTCCTCCGCTCTGGAGGAAAGGCACTAGGTTATCCGGCACCGGAGGGCGAAAACCGACGCCGTTCAGACAGCCACCGGAACCGCCGATCCCAGTGGTTGGCCCCCCACCACCCTCCTCCGCCCGGAGGTGCGGGGCCGGCCCCACCTCCCCGTCGACGGTCCGCCCGAAGGCGTTACTCCGCGGCCCGTTGACGGCCTGCCAGTCGCGCTCTTCCGGGTGAATTCGTTTGATATACAGACTCCACGTCCGTCCGGAAGTCTCTGACGGCGCCACTCGCCCGTCAAGCGCGGTAGCTGCGGTCCGCCCGACCAGTCTCCCGCACTCCCCGACTTCCTGTCACTAAGCGGTGACCCCCCGCGCGCGAAATACGCAGCCGCATTAGAACCACCGCGCGCAACTCCCACTCTCCACGGGACTTACGATGGAGCGGGCGAAGGGACTCGAACCCTCGGCACAGCTCGGGACCGACGGCCGGCCACGGACAGAGGCGGACATCGTGGTCGTTCGTGGTCGTTTCGCGGACATCTCGACACCGCCGGCGGACAGCAGGGCATTTGAGGGCAGCGAACACCAGGTCGCAACCTGCAACCCCGCCCTCGCGAGGACCCGTGCGCCGACCGCCGCGCTCCTGGCGGCCGTCCCGCGCGCGTTCGCGACCGGCGGCGCCCCACACCGCCCTCGCTCCCGACGACGCAACACGCGGCCACACGCGCCGCCCGACGGCCCCCGGGACCGAGCCGCGCTCCTCGCCGCCGACGACGCGCCCGGTCGTCTGCCACGAGCGCCTCGGAGGACTGCTTCGGTCCTACCGTCGCGCGGCCTGATCGCTCTCTTCATCGCCCCGCTTCTCGCCACGGCCAAGCCCGAACCTCGGCCAAAGTCTGTCCACGCTGAACGAGAGCTACACGGCGAATGCGTGCCGAATCGCGCTGGAGAGCGTCGGCCACACTTTGTGGACAGGACGGGACACCACGCGACAACCTCACTCGCTCCAAGTCAGCACTTCTTCAGCACCAACGGCGAGCGTGACGCCGACCTCTCCGACAACGACGATGCCCACGCCACCCGGCGCCTCACGTAGAAAGCGGACTCGCAGGTTTCCAGTGGGACAAAGAAGCCTCTTACGCTTTCGAAGCCCCCCAACCGCCAAGACCGCGCCGTCTTTAGAAACCTCATAGCCAACGCCATCTTCGCTGTTCCCCCTCTCCATGATCAAGGTCGCGCCGCGCGTCATCTGAACGACAATGTCGTCGACCGCGCCCTCGTGGACAGACACCGAAACAACGCCGACATGATCAGCCGCTCGCGCAACAACTGAGTGGCGGCCGTTCGGTATATTTAAAAAAGCGTCCGTCAACATCGGCGTCGACGGTCTGACCCCTGTAATCGCCCCCGAGGCTATATACAGAGACCGTCGCCGGTCGACCTGGAGAAACAGCCCCACTCAAAGCGCAAAACCTCCGCAATCGCAGGATGACTCCAGCAGCACCGCCGTCCGCGACCGCAATATCGCTAGGAGCATGGGCAGGATGGCTCGCGCTCAAACCGCACCGCCCCGGCGGTAGCGGCCCGATCGAATACGCCCCACTCTCGTCGGTGTAGGCCACGAGCGAACCAACCAAGAAGCCCGCTTCAACACGCGCCCCCTCGACCGCCAGCCCGTCGTGGTCGAGTACATGTCCACCTATAAATTGACCCTCCTGGACCAAGAGCGGGGCCGGCGCGCCCAAAGAGCTAACTCCGAACAGTTCGCCGACCGGCGCAAATCCAGTCCCAGGAGCAGGCCCCACGTAGTACCTTCCGCTCGCCTCGAGGTCATAGACCGAGCAAACACCATCCTCGTCCGTCCGTGCGACCCTTATCGCTTCCTCTTTCAAGTACGGCTCAAAGTAGAGTTGCGGAAGCTTCTCGCCCAAGTTGGGCAGCACCCACATTTCCAAGTTCTCAATAGGCTTGCCGTCAACCGTCCTCAGGGCCTGCACGGTAAGCGCGCCCGGCCCCCCAAGAACCCAGTCAAGGCGCGTCGGACTGCCGGGCTCAAGAACGATGCCGTCACTAGATTGGATGGCTTCCTCCGAATCGCTCAGCAACTCAGCTCGTAGCTCGATTCCCGCGGGTAGTCCTTCAATCTCCCAATGGCCAGACTCTGTGCGACATTCCCAATGCGCTTCTACGATTGGCCGCGGGGCATTCAAGCCATCGTCCGGCAACTCAGCTAGGTGGACGCGAACGACGTAACCGTCGTTCACTGGGACAGGGGCGATTACACGTCCTGATAGCATGCCAGCATCGATGAGCTCCAGCTGCACCGCTGTCTCAGGTGTTTCGTGGCCGGGGCTTACCAGAAAGAAGGCAGGCCCAAACCCAGAAGCGTCGACTCGGCCGATCGCACTTTTGCCCAAAGGCACGTACAGTCCAAAAAGGCCATCGCCATCGGTTGCGGTTGGCGCATTCCGATCGGTTTTTGAAATCGGGTCGGAGCCAAGAACGCGTACGGCCGCGTCAGCAACAGGCCGATCGTCAGCCCTCACAAGGCCGAAAAACTGTGGGCCCAGCCCGATGGGCACATCTAGACGTAGGGCCCAGTGTTCGTGAGGAGCAAGGGCAGGAACTCTGGCCTGAACCGCCCCTGAGGCCGCACCCGCGAGGCGCGCTTCGACAATATGTTCCGACCAGGGTCGTATCGAGAACCGTGCCTGACCAGTCTGGTCGGTCAGCGGGGCAACCCCCACGGCGCCCTTGCTCCCTGCTGCGAGCGCGACGATCCTGCTCGAGCGTTCGTCACCGCCCTTGAGCGGGTGGCAGTAAAGGCGGACGCCCGAAAGCGGCGCTGCACGGCTGCGGTCGAAGACCGTAACATCAATAACGGCGTCGGCAGCCGACGGTAGCGCTACGTGATGGTTTGGTGCGTGCGACACCGGGGGCCCCTGGTCGGGCGGAGCCTCTCGTCTCGCCGACCCGCTCGAGATGTCAGACGAAGCCTCTAGCGGCATCGAGGGTACTTGAGAGACGCGAGGGCGAATGCTCGGGCCCGCCTCACTCCCGGATCGGTTGGAGAGGAGGAGCCAAGAGGCCAACACTACGACAAGTGCTACGGGAAGGGCGCGTACGAAGAGGGACATGCTGGCGGTTCCGCGTGGGTTCGGTCCGGAGGACGCGCCGATGTGCGCCCTCCTCGGAGTCCTCGAAGCGTGCGAGCGGGATCAGCTCTGTTAGTAGTCGTGTCTGCGCGATGCCGCCTCCGCCGCCGCCGGCCTCCCTCGGCGCCGCGGCTGCTCGAGCAGGCCCGCGAGCATACCGGAGACCGCCTGCTGGCCGTTGTAGGCGTACGCGGCGAGGTAGGCAAGGCCATCGGCGACGACCGACACTCCAAGTCTTGTTAGTCAGTTAGTCAAGAGCGAACGACCACACGCTTCCTTGGCCACTGTACCAACCGCCCGAGACGGGTCCCACGAATGGAGCTCCAACCACCGAAAACTCCTCGGAGATGCCCACGGCGGCGCCGAACCCGTTCCCCACCGCCAATTCTCCGCCAGCAAGCGTCCTCGTGGGCGCCCACCCCGCCTCCGTCAAGCTCCACAGAGAGACGTACCCTGCT
>CAYODZ010000056.1:0-8577 GCA_964402835.1 uncultured Gammaproteobacteria bacterium
ATCTTCGGTTTCACCCAGTGTCGCATCGAAGTGCACCGCTTTATCGAAGGGAAAATCGTCAACGAGCAACAAGTTATCCCGAGGGCCGCGGCCGCGTACGTTGAAGCTCGCGAATTCACTGGCGGAAGCCAGGCCGGGCAAGCCGTCCAGCGAGAGGAGCGGGTCCGCGCCACCGCCAACTGCGCTTCGCAGCGCTTCTCTATCGAGATAGGTGCTGGTAGCGGGTGCATAGACGTCCGCTTGCCGCGCGCGAACCACGAGCACTTCCTCAAACGTCTGCTCTCGCAGTCCGACTTCCATCTTGATGTTCTTGCGCGTAACCACGCGTACGCTCGGTTCAAACGATGAATCGAATCCACCTTTGGCGACGTTCACCGAGTAGAGACCAGGGTCGAGCTGCTCGACGACGACGCGACCGTCTGCGTCGGTTTCTACCGTTCGCGCGATTCTGGTATCCCGTTCCGTGATCGTAATCTGCACGGTTGAGAGTGGCCGGGCAGTCGTCTGGTTTTTGACGATGACGGTCAGCGCACCGGGCGCCTCTGCTGCGTGAATCACGAGCGGAAAGCCAATCAGAAGCGCCGCCAGCATCAACCACGCTACCTGTCTCAGATACCTGCTCATGTGCTACCCCTCTGACGATCAGAATCCTGAGAGGCTAACAACGCCAATGTGACCAAAAAGTCGCTGAGTTGTGAATGCTACATCAAGGGGTTCGGAGTCGGTCGTAAATCGTCGCGATGACGAACACCATATACGCCGAAGCGAAGCTCATGACCAAGAACGACGCGACATACAGGAGCGAGCGTTCGGTTGGATCGTCTCTCATGTGGACGGCAATCTGGAGTGGCATGGCGACCAGTACCGGGACGAGGAGGAGCACAAAAATCCGCCATCGGTTGCCCTTTGTCAGCCGGGCGCTTTCTCCGACTGACGCGAACCACCGAGCGTGACCCGAGATGATTGACGCGCTCACCATGGACCACATCAGCGCGAGGTAGACGCCGGGAACGATCAACAGCAACGTGCCGAGCACGATGGGAACAGTCATGACAATCATCACTACCAATAGTTGGATGAACGTCGTGATTCCGACCCCAAAGGTTGCCAGACCGGCGGGTCGTTCGTCGGACATCGTGAGTGCAGCGGCCATCAACGACCACCACAGCCAGTTCTGCGCGAGAATGAAGCCTACGAAGACCGGCCAACCCCACTCGGAAGGGTCGCGCTCTACGAGATAGACCGCAACTTCGACAATTGCCAAGCCGACGATGTAAGCGATTACCGGCGCCTGAGCGTTCGAAAAACGCCGAAGCGCGGTCGATAGGCCGTTCCCGATTTCCAATGCACCGTTCATGTGCCCTGCCCCAAGCAGCCGTCCGTCAACGCGGGCGTGTCCCCAACGATAAACGTCAAAGATGGATTCGGCAAATTGGGACCAAAAATGACTAGTTCGGCGTGACCCGCCAGACGGTGTTCGACAGATCGTCGCAGACGATGAGTGCGCCGCGGGGGTCCACGGTCACACCGACGGGCCGGCCGCGCGTTTTCCCGTCTTCATCCCGGAACCCCGCCACGAAATCAATCGGCTCGTCGACCGGCTGGCCATTTTCGAAGCGCACAAAGCTCACGCGGTAGCCAACTGGGTCGCTTCGATTCCAGCTGCCGTGCTCGCCGACGAACACACCATCGGCGAAGGCCTCGCCCATCGCGCTATTGGAAAACGCGACGCCGAGGGCCGCGACGTGCGAGCCGAGGCTGTAATCGGGCGTGATGGCCGACGCGACTTTTTCGGGGTCCTCGGGTTTCACGCGCGTATCCACGTTCTGCCCCCAGTAGCTGTACGGCCAGCCGTAGAAACCACCTTCCTGCACCGCCGTCAGATAGTCGGGCACGAGATTCGGGCCGATCTCGTCGCGCTCATTGACGACCGCCCAGAGCTGGCCGGTTCCGGGCTGGATTGCGAGCGCGGTTGGATTGCGTAGGCCCGTTGCATAGGTTTTGTGCATTCCGGTGCGGGCGTCGATCTGCCACACGACGGCCCGGTCCGCCTCGGCGGTCATGCCCCGTTCGGTGATATTGCTGTTCGAGCCGATGCCGACATACAAGAAGCGCCCATCGGCACTCGCCGCCATCGCTTTGGTCCAGTGGTGATTGATTTCTGACGGCAAGTCCGTGAGCGTCTCCGGCGGTCCACTCGCCTCGGTCTGCCCCTCCGCGTAATCGAATCGCACCACCGCATCTTGGTTCGCGACGAAGAGCGTGTTGTCGATCAGCGCAAGTCCGTACGGGGCATTGAGGTCGTCGGCGAACACGGTCTGCAGTTCGTACACCCCGTCGCCATCGGCGTCGCGCAGCAAGGTCAGGCGGTCGCCGCTTTCGACCGAGGTCGTGCCCATCGATTTGATGCGACCGGCGATCACGTCTTTCGGTTTCAAGGTCGGCGCATTGCCGCCCCGTCCTTCCGCCACGAGGATGTCGCCATTCGGTAGCAGCAGCGTCTGGCGCGGGATTTTCAGGTCCGTCGCGATGGCGCTGATGGTGTAGCCCTCCGGCACCGTCGGCAGCTGGTCGCCCCACTCCGCGGGGTCGGCGATGACCATCGACGGCAACACGCCGCGCGTGGGTTCCGGTAGCGTCGGGTTGGTCCCGTACTCGGGTGGCTCCGCATCGCCGCTGCATGCACCGAGGAACGCCACGAGCGAAATCACCAACAGCCGCTCAACGCGCGTCATAGCGATCTCCTCGAGCGAAGCCGAGCCATGTCGCGATGACGATCAAGAGCGCGACGATCACGGACAGCACCAAACCGGTCGGCATGCTCGCCCACGCGTCACGCGCGTGCATCAGCGCATTGAAGAACGCGATGACCCAAGTGACCAGCAGTAGCACGCCGTAGGCAATGCTCCCCGCCGCACGACGGTCCGCGCGAAACCAATCGACGACCGCAAACATGAGCGCGAAACCGGCCAGAACACACCCGCCCGTGATGAGCCACGACGCGAAGTTGTTCCACTGAATCTCGAAGGTTCGGTAATAGGCGATGTCGCTGAGTAGCGCACCCCAGAACAGCCATAGGCTGCCCGCCAGCAAGACCGCGTGCAGCGGGTTAATGACTCGGGCGTATCGGCGTTCCATAACAATCTACTGTGCCGTACCCGACATTGGCCGTCATCAGGTAAACGCCTGAACTTTGGTACGATATCTGCCATGCGACTGACCGCCGTCCTGCTGTTCGCCCTCGCCCTCTCCGGCTGCGCCGCCATGAGCCCCGAGGAATGCGAATTCGCCGATTGGGATTCGCTCGGCGAACTCGACGCGCGCCAAGGCCGCGCGTATGACTACCTCGCGCAGCGCGGTAAGGCTTGCAATGAGGCGGGGTTCGCCGTGGACAGCGCCGCGTACCGCGCGGGCTGGGAGCGCGGCATCCCGCGTTACTGTCATGTCGACCAGGGCTTCGCCGACGGGATTGCGGGTCGCGCGTATCGCCGCATCTGCCCGGTCGAACTCGAGGCCGAGTTCCTCGACGGCTACAACATCGGTCAGGGCATTTATCAGGCGCGTGTCGCCCGCGACGCCGAAGACCTCGCAATCCGCCAACTTGAAACCGAGCTCGCCGGACCTTCGGACTTGAGTGATCCTGAGCAACGGGAACTGCAGCGGGAGCTGGACCGGCGGCGCGACAACATCCGCCGGCTCGAACGCGAAGTCGGCCTGCTCGAAGGCCAGGCGGTCGCGCTCGGCTTCAGGCCGTAACGATGCACGCTTACCGCACGCGCGTCGTGTGGGAGGGTAACTCGGGCGACGGCACGTCGAGCTATACCGCTTACGCCCGCGACTACCGCACCGTCATCGACGGCAAGCCCGACCTGCTCGGCTCGGCCGACCCCGCGTTCCGCGGCGACCCTGAGAAGCACAACCCCGAAGACCTACTGGTCGGCGCGCTGTCCGCGTGCCACATGCTGTTCTACCTGTCGTTGTGCGCGAAAGCCGGCATCCGGGTGCTCGCGTATGAAGACGACGCCCAAGGCACGATGGAAATTGAGGCTGGGGGCGGCGGACGGTTCACCGAGGTCGTCCTGCATCCGACTGTGACCATCGCCGAGGGCGGCGACGTCTCGCTGGCTGAGAAACTGCATGAACGTGCGCACGAACTCTGCTTCATCGCGAACTCGTGCTCGATGCCAATCCGGCACGCGCCGACCATCACAATCGGATAATTGCCCACCACGCGATTATCGCCTTCAGCGGCAGGCCGACCAGCATGAGTCCGTTGCGGACGGGTCGCCCGCTGCGCAGCCAGGGCTGGCGGTGCACGCCGAGCAGCGCGCGGACAATCAGCGCGACCGATACCGCGAGCGCGAGATACCAAAGCGCAATCGGGACTGAGATCCACGCGCCGAGTTTCCACGCAATCCCAAGCAGCAGTGCCGCATCCACCGCGACGCTGAGCAATTCGAGACGCCCGTGCGGCGCGCGCACCACCGCGAACGCGACCAGCGGCGCGAGCAACGAAAACAGAATCGCGACGATGATGCGAAACAGGCCGGATTCTGGCCGTTCGATTTCCGGCGTTTCCCCGCGCAACAACGCGGCCGCAAATGCGTCCGGGCTCGCGCCGCCGCTCGTCAGCATCACAATGGCGCGGCCGGTGTCCGGCAAATAGCCGACGAAGGTCGCGTAGCCACCGGTCCGCCCGTTGTGCCACACCATACCGTCGCGCTCGCTGACAGCCCACGCAGCATTCGTGCCGGTCGGATTGCGCATCTCGGTCTGGACGAAGCGCACCATGTCGCTCGGGGTCGATGCGAGACCGCCCGCGGGGTTGTACGCGTCGAGCCGCCAGTTCGCGGTCGGTTGCAAGTTGCGTCGATGGCCGCCGATCCAAGCGTCATCACCGATTGCGGTGCCGGTAAAACGCGTCGCCATGAGCCCAAGCGGCTTGAGCATGCGCTCGTGCACCAGCGATTCGTACGATGCGCCGGCGGCGTGCTCGAGCAGGCGTCCGAGCAGCGCGATGCCGAGATTCGAGTAGCGATAGGTGCCTTTCGGTAAAAGGTGCGCGGGCCGCAGCATCGCGACCGCGTCGTAGAGTTCTTCGACCGTCGTACCCGCATACGGGTCCTGCGGCGTCAGGATGAGGCGCGCGAGAAAGTCAGGGTTCTCGGGCATCCGCGGCAAGCCCGAGGTGTGGGTCGCAAGTTCGCGCAAGGTAATCGCGGCGACTTCGGAGGCGAGTTCGCGCTCGCCCGGTAACCACCGACCGACCGTATCGTCGTACGCGACGGTGCCGTCGGCGACGAGGCTCGCGAGCAATGCACCGGTGAAGACCTTCGTGACCGAGCCGATCTCGAATACGGCATCGGCATCAACGCCGCTTCCGACGAACGCGTGTTCGACACCGGCCGGTGTGATGAGCGCGACCGCCGCATCGCGGGTGCGATCGGCGTCGACGTACGATTCCACCGCGTCCTGCAACGGTGACCCACTTGCCGCTGCCGCGAACCCCGCGAGCAGCAGCCCCCCAATGGCTTGCCTCATTAAGGCAGCATAACCTCCGTCACCCGCCAGCCCAAGCCTTGGCGCGTCAGAATCAGTTCGACTTCGCGATCGGCTTCCGGGTCGGTGAGCACGACGGCGAAGCGATTGATCGAACGATAGCCGGCCGATGCTTCAAGATTATCGCCATTGGAATTGCCTTCGCTGCGGCGCATGAGCTCGGCGATGCCTTCGGGCGTCACGTACTTGTCGACCGCCCCGCCCGCAACCGCCCCGCCGATCGCATCGATGGCAGCCTGCACGCGCGCGTCGTCGGCGACCCCCGCAGTCTCGTCCGCGACGCGGCCTTGGACCTGTGGCCGCACGCTCTCGCGCACCGCTTCGAAGTCGATGAACTTCGCGAGTTGCGCACTGTCTTGCGCGTCTGCGGCAAGCTTCATTCGGTACGCGGTGATGTACGGCTGTGCGACCACGAACGCGACCAGTGCACCGATGAGAAAACCGATGATGAAACGCGTCATGGCATGCGCGTGGTCAACAACGGCTCCGCGTCGACCGGCGCCTCGAACGCAATGAACAACACGCAGTCGTCACCGACCGCGCAAAACGCGGTGTGCGGCATGCCTGCGGGACCGTACGCATAGTGACCCACTTTAAGAATCTCGGTCTCATGGCCGTCGTAGGTCACGTGCAGCTCGCCGGAGACCAGTACCATTCGTTCGGCCGATGTATGGCGATGGCGTGCAATCACGGTGTTCGCCGGGAATCGGATAAAAATGTCGGCGTTCGGCTCGGCGGGGTCACCGTTCAGAACCACGAGTTCGCAACCCTCTGGTAGAAACTCCATACACGGCTGCCACTCCAACATCGGGTCATCGACGGCGAACGCCACTGCCGCGTCGTCTGCAGACGCGGCGAATGGCGACAGGAACAGCGCAACCAGCACAGCAGCACTTCGCTTCATGGCATCACCTCTTGACTTAGGTCGCTAAGGAATGAATCTCTGCGACGACCTTGTCGATCTCCGCAGGGGTGTTCTGGATACTCGGTGTCAGGCGTGCATACGACGTCGCGTACGGCGCGGCCGACGCGATGATGCGCGCCCGGCGCAGTCGCGCCACGACATGCGTCGGCCCCCAGCCGTCGATGTCGAACGAGACGATGCCCGCAGAGAGCTCCGCCGGGTGTGGCGTGTGGACCGTGACGCCCGGGATGGCCGCCAGACCTTCTTTAAGCTGCGCGCCGAGCTCGGCCGTGCGGCGCGCGATAGCGCGACGGCCGACCGCCGCGTGGAATTCGAAGGCTTGCGCGAGCGCCCATTGGTGCTCGAACGCCTTGTAACCGCCGGGCGACATGCGCCGGCCCGCGGTCCGCCCTTCGGGCTGCCCGCCATGCAGCCACGCATCCCACACGCTGTAGTCGGTGAACGTCGGAATCGTCGGCGCCGCCGCCGCCCAACCACGATCGCTCGCGGCGATGATGCCCGTGCCGCGCGGCCCGAACAGCCATTTGTGGCAACCGGCAAACAAAAAATCGCAGCCGAGATCGTCGAACGATACGTGTTGGTTTCCGAATCCGTGCACGCCGTCCACACATAGCAGCACCTGATCGTCCTCATCCCGATCGGCGTTGATTGAAACGAGCACATCGGCAATGCGCCGCACCGGAATCTTGAGCCCGGTGCTCGAGTGGACCCAAGTCAGCGCGAGCGCCCGCGTTGAAGGTCTGATGGCTTTGACCACGGTCTCGACGATCTCGTCTGCGGAGACGCTCGCAAGGTCGCGGTACAGCGGCACCTGGCGCACCGTTGCACCCGTGCGTTGTGCTGCGAGCCGAAGCGCCTCATGCGTCGCGTAGTAGTCCTGCTCGGTCGTCAGGATTTCCTGGCCGGGTTTAAGCCGCAGACTCGTGTAGATGAGGCCGATGCCCATCGTCGTGCTGTCGGTGAGCGCGACTGAAAACGGTTTCACGCCGAGATAGTCTGCTGCCGCGTGGACGGTCGCGTCGTGAAGGCGGTCGTGGTTGTCCATCAAATAGGAGGTGGGGTCGCGATCGAGGCCGCGGCGATGCTGTTCGATGGCCGCGCGAACGGTCGCTGGATGGGCGGCAATCAGGAGCGCGCTCATATGGATCGTATCCGGGTCGAGCGCAAATTGGGCCCGCACGCCGTCCCAGCCGTCGCCGGACTTCGGTCGCGCTTTGGGCGCTGGCGCCGCGCTGGCTGGGGCTGCGAGCGCGGCCGCGGTGGCCCCGCAGGTCGCGAGGAACTGCCGTCGGTCCATATCCATGTATCTAGTATTCGCTACCGCACGGACCGACTCCGTACACTGCCGCACATTGTGCGAGACTAGCCCCTGCTCACTGGAGGTCCACCATGAAACGATTTATTCCTTTGATTGCCCTCGCCGCGTTGCTGACCGGTTGTAACGATGCCCCGCCACCACCCGAATCTCCGGATGATGCCGAGCGCGCACCCGAGACCCGGGCATCCTCCGATTCCGCGGCGCCGACAGGTGTTGCCAAGGCGCAGAGCGAGCAAGAACTCTTCATGGCGCGCCTACGCGATCATTGCGGTCGCGCGTACGAGGGCCGAATCGTCGCAAACGAACCGCCGGTCGATGACGACCCGTTCGAGGGCGAGCGCCTCGTGATGCACGTCCGCGAATGTGGCGACGACGAAATCAAAGTGCCGTTCCACGTCGGCGACGATCACAGCCGAACCTGGGTCATCACGCGCGTCGCGCAAGGCGTCCAGGGTATGGATGGCCTTCGCCTGAAACACGACCACCGCCACGAAGACGGCACGCCGGATGACATCACGATGTACGGCGGCGATACCGCGAGCTCGGGCTCGGCCACGCGTCAGGAGTTCCCAGTCGATCAGGAATCGCGCGATATGTTCGAGGCGGCCGACATGCACGTCTCGATGACGAATACCTGGGCGATGGAAATCGAGGAAGGCCGCTTCCTGTACGAGCTGGCACGACCCGAGGGGCGCCTGTTCCAGGTCGAGTTCGATTTGAGCGAGCCCGTCGATCTACCGCCCGCGCCGTGGGGCCATGAACTCGTGAAGGTGCC
>CAYODZ010000057.1:0-33034 GCA_964402835.1 uncultured Gammaproteobacteria bacterium
CATCCCGCAGCGCGCGTTGTCGCCCGCCGCGGCCCAGGCCGCGGATGCCGCCCGAGCACTGTTGCCGATGCTCAGCCGCATGGACACCCTCGACATCGGGATGCTCACCATCACCGCGCGACACCTCGCGCTCGTCGCCGATGAACTCGCGGGTAACCTGAAGCACCATCGGGGCCGAAAGTACGTGGGGTAGTGGCGCGCCCGGCAGGATTGACTCGGGCCATCCTGGCCCTCGCCCTCGCTTCGCTCGGGTCGCTACGCATCGAAAATCGGCATCCTGCCGATTTTTCGAAGAAGGTTCGAACTCCGACAGACACGGAAATTTTGTGAGCCCGGCCCGATGGGCCGACCTCACAAAATTGGCGCGCCCGGCAGGATTCGAACCTGCGACCCCTGCCTTCGGAGGGCAGTACTCTATCCAGCTGAGCTACGGGCGCGAAGCGGGGACAAGGATAGCACGGGGGGCTATAATGGGCGCCTTGTTTTACGGCCTTGGAGCGCGCTTCCGTGACTGACCGCCAGTTTTTTCAAACCTTCGCAATCATCATCGGCATCCTGATCTTCATGAAGCTTGCACTGATCGGTATCGCCGTCGGCATCGCAGGCGCGCAGGCCGACGATCAGGTGCTCGGCAACAAATACGCGCAACAGCAGCAGGTCGAGCGCATCCAGTCGCGTGGCCAGGTCGCGGTGCGTGAGGGCTCGGGTGGCGTCTCCGCGTTGCCAGCTTCAGAAACCCCTGCGCAGGTCCCTGAGACGCCCGAGATGGCACCAGAGGATGATGCCAGCGCGGCGACCGACACAGGCGGCGAACAGGCGGGTGGCGAAGACATGTCCGTCGTAGGCCAGCAGACTTACGAAATGGCTTGCTTCGCGTGCCACGGCACCGGCGCCGCCGGCGCGCCACGCACCGGTGACGTTGAGAACTGGAGCGCGCGCATTGCGCAGGGCCGTGATGTACTGATTCAGCACTCGCTTGAGGGCTACATGGGTGACCGAGGCTTCATGCCGCCGAAGGGTGGCCAGACGCATCTCGAGGACGACGCGGTGATCGCGGCCCTCGACTACATGGTCAGTCAGTCGCAGTAAGCATCGCCCGCAACGCGTCGAGACTCGCGCGCCCCCGCGCGCGACTCTCTTCGGGGTCGACCGGCGCGCCGGGTCTGTTCCAATTGATTGCATCTAGCGGCAGCTCCGCGAGAAAGCGGCTCGGTTCGCACTCGACCATCTCACGGAATCGTTGCCGCTTCATCGCATAACTCATCCACAGCCGGCGTTGTGCACGGGTGATACCCACGTAGAGCAGCCGTCGCTCTTCTTCGATGGTCTCGCCCTCGACGCTGTTCCGGTGCGGCAATAAGCCCTCCTCCACGCCGGTCAGGAACACATACGGAAACTCGAGCCCCTTCGACGCATGCAGCGTCATCAACGAGACGGCATCGCTCGTGTCCTCATCGTCGCGCTCCAGCATGTCCATCAGGCTCATGTGGCCCAGCAAGTCCGCGAGTGTCCGATCGGTGCCAGGCTGCTGTGCGAGCCGCTCCATCCAGCCCACGAGCTCGTTGACGGTTTCCATGCGTCGGTCCGCGGTCGGGAGGTCGCGCGAGGTATCCGCGAGCCAGCCGCGATAGCCGATCCGGTCAATGAGGTCGCGGGCGACCGCCACGGGCTCTCCCCGCTCCGCGGCGTCCGCCGCCTCGACCAGCAAGCGGGTGAACGCACGGAGCGCAGCCATGGGGCGAGCGCCAAGTTCCTGCTCGAGCCCGAGTTCGAAGCTCGCGGCGAACAGGGTCAAACCCCGCCGCGCTGCGTACGCGCCGAGCCGCTCAAGTGTGGTCGTACCGAGTTCCCGCCGTGGCACATTCGCGACGCGCAGGAACGCGGTGTCGTCATCGGGGTTCACCAGCAGACGCAGGTACGCGACGATGTCGCGGACTTCGGCGCGGTCAAAAAACGACGTGCCACCGGACACGCGATACGGCACGCGGTGCTCGCGCAAGAGGCGCTCGAAAGCACGCGCCTGGTGGTTGCTTCGATAGAGGATCGCGTAGTCGCGGCAGCGACGGCCGCTGACCGCCTGGTGTGTGATTAGCTCCATCACCACCCGCTCAGCCTCGCGTTGCCCGTCCTCGCAGGCCATCACGTCAATCGCGTCGCCGCCACCGAATGCCGACCACAACTTCTTCTCGAACAGGTGCGGGTTGTGCGCGATCAACGCATTGGCGGCGGTCAGGATGCGCTGCGTCGAGCGGTAATTCTGCTCGAGTTTCACGACCTTGAGTTGCGGGTAGTCGTCCGCGAGCAACGACAGATTCTCTGGCTGCGCGCCGCGCCACGCATAAATCGATTGGTCGTCGTCGCCCACCACCGTCAAATTCGCGCGCGGGCCCGCGAGGAGTTTCAATAAAGCGTATTGCGCCGCGTTCGTGTCCTGATACTCGTCGACCAGCAGCCATTGCAGGCGGTTCTGCCACGCGTCGAGGAGGTCGCGCCGTTCGCGAAAAAGCTGCACCGGTCGCGCAATCAGATCGTCGAAATCGACCGCGTTGCACGCGCGCAAGTACCGCTCGTATTGCGCATACAGCCGCGCGCCGGCGGCATCCTGGGGCGACTCGGCGGCCGCAAGCGCCTGCGTCGGGTCCAGCAGCTGACTCTTCCAGCGCGAAATGCCCCACAACGCCGCCTCGGCCGCACCCCCCGCATCCACGGCGCCGTCCCGCTTCATCAGTTCCTTAAGCAGGGCGAGGCCGTCCTGCTGGTCGAAAATCGACACGCCTCGCCGACATCCGAGTGCCGCGTGCTCTTGGCCGATGATGCGCAGTCCAAGCGTGTGGAACGTCGAGACGGTAACGCCACCCGCGATGTCCGCGCCGACGAGCTTGCCCACGCGCTCGCGCATCTCCCGGGCGGCCTTGTTCGTGAAGGTCAGCGCCGCAATCTGGCGTGGCGCGATGCCGAGTTCGCGGACCAAGTGTTCAATCTTGTGGGTAATCACCCGGGTCTTGCCGCTGCCCGCCCCGGCAAGCACCAACAACGGCCCGTCGGTGTGGCGGATGGCAGCGGTCTGTGCGGGATTGAGCGACATGGAGCGACCTATTCTCGGTGATAGTCGGCGGCCTGCACAGCTTGTATTTTCGTTCAGGACTTGTTCAGGGACCCGGCGTAAACTCGATGTCATGCAAACACGAACCTTAGCCGTGCTGGCCGTATTCCTTCTGGTGACCGCGTGCGCGCGGCCAACGGGCCCAATCGCTGAAGTGGTGCCGCAGCCGTACCCAGGCGCCGATGCGACACATCCGGTCCGCATCGTCGCGGTGAACGGCGTGAACCTCGATGGCACGCGCGCGGTGATTTCGCTGCCACCGGGGCGCCATGAAGTCGTGATGACCACTTCCATCGTCGAGCCCACGCTGTTGCCGTCGGCGCGCGCGTCGAACATTCCCATTCGCCAAGCGCTCGTGCTCGAAGTCGTAGACGGGATGCGGTACACCATCGCCGCACACGCGACCGGCCCGACAACCGAGGACTGGCTCCCAGTGCTGGTGCGGGTTGAGGAGATGCACCGATGAAACGATCAATGCTTTGGCTCGCGATTCCGGTCGCTCTTATGATGGGCTGCGCAGCCTCACCAACAGTGCCGCTGACGGCGGCGCATGGACTCGTCGTCATGCACAACGGTGTCGGTGGCGGACGCATCCATCCGGTGCAAGTGACCTCGATTGACGGTGTCAACCTACCGAGCGGCCGGCAGAGCTTCGCGCTCGCGCCGGGCAGCCACACCCTGCGCGTCGTTGGCCTGCTTAAAGACGCGCACCTTCGTTCACCGGCGATGGAAATCCCGGCGTACACCCGTGGCGGGAACTCGCAAGCCTACAACCTCACGATCGACGTAGAAGAAGGTCAGCGCTATGTGATTGCAGCGCAGTTCAACGGCCCGACCGCAAACGACTGGGAACCCGTCATCCTGCGCAGCGAACCGATTACGCGCTAAGCGCGCGCGAAATTGCTTCAACCCGCTCGCGCAGGTCATCGTCGCTGCGCAACCGCTCACGACATCGCCTGACGGTCACCGAGACGGTTGACCGGTGCTGCACGCGCAAGGCTTCCGCGATTGCTTCCAACGAATGTCCACCTGGGCTCCGCGCCAGCAGCATCGCAACCGCGCGCGGCGTCGCTTGCGCGCCCCGCCCACGGCGCGGTTCGTACAAGCGCGATGCCGGCAGGGAATACGCGTCGGCCACACGCTGCACGATGTCCGAAATCTCGATCCCAGAGCCGCCGTCGATGTCGGTATTCGTGGACTGGCGTGGCTGACCCAGCGTCGGCGTGAGTCGCTTACGCGCATAGAACGCGCGCGTTTCAGCGTCGACCCCGTAGTTCACATACGCCATGTACTGCTCTGGGCCCCCGACCAATCGTAGTAAAACCCGGGTCTCGAGCCAGGGAGGCGGCTCTGCACGCGCGCAGTACGCGCGCAAGCTAGACCACCGGTACAACAAGGGGTCGGCGACCAGGCGCTGCTGGGCTGGCTGCAGATGGATGTAGCGGCTGAGGCGCAGCGGCCATTCGTCAGGGTCGAGCAGGACTGAGCGGTACCGTCGATTGAAGACCGGGCCGTCGCGACGGCCATCGCGCCGACACCAATGCGCATACTGTCCGTTGAGTTGCCGCATCATCTGTGGAAGGTTCGCGCGCGGGGTGCGCACGAGCAGGTGGTAGCCATCGGCGAGCAAGCAATACGCGTGAATCTCCGCGCCGGCCCCTGCTGCAACTTCCGCGAGAACGTCGAGAAAGGTCGCGCCGCTTGCGCCGTCTGCAAACACCGCGGCATCTCCCGGCCCGCGCGCAGAAACGTGATACCAGGCATCCGGGTACACGATGCGCTGCGGACGACCCATCGCTACCCGGCTTCGTCCACGCTGCCCGCAATCCGGTACACATCCCCGGCCTCATCGCGGATGGCGTGCGTGCGCTCGACGAGCTGCACCGTCGTCCCGTCCGGCCGCGTCACCTCAAATCGACGCACGCCGATCTTTCGCGGCTCAGGGCGGCCCAACAATTCAGGGCTCGCGTAGAGCTCATCGAGCGTGCAACCCAGTAACCGTGCGAGCGCCTCCGTGGCAAACAGCACGCGGTACGGCTGCAATTCGGCGAGCCAACTCGCAGTCGGCATGGTTGCGCTGAGTTCTCGCAGCACGCTCTCGCTCTCGCGTGTACGCGTTTCCGCCCGTCGGCTCGCGGTGATGTCGCGCACGATGCTCAGCACCGCCGGCTCATTTTCGTCGTCGCCGAGCGGCGCGGAGTGCGCTTCCATCCAGCGCTCGGAACCACTTCGCCCCACCAAGCGGAACTTCACTTTGCCGCGCTCGCCCTGCAGGGCCGCGCGATGCAATTGCCAGTAGATAAAGCGGTCCGACGGATGCAAATAAGTTGTCAGGGGCTTGCCCGCGAGCTCGTCGCTGGACGCGGCCTCGAACATCGCGACGCCTGCGGGATTGACGTCTCGAATTTCACCATCGCGGTCGACGACCATCACGCAATCCGGCTGGCCCGCGAACAACGCTGCGAGTCGGGCCTCGCGGTCTTCCAGTTCGCGCTCCGCAATCGCCCGGTCTTGCTTGAGGTCGCGCTGGATGAGTGCTTGCTCAATCGCGCCTTCCAAGCGAGCAAGCCGATCCTTGAGCAGGTAGTCGGCGGCGCCCCGCTTCATGACTTCGCTGACGCGGTCCTCGCCGACCGCCCCCGAAACGACGATTACCGGTGTTCCGCGACCCGCTTCGTCGACAATATCGAGGATACGCATCGCACCGAAACTCGGCATCGTGTAGTCCGCGATGATGAGATCCGGCGTGTTCTTGAGTTCGTTCTGGAAACTACGCTCGTTCTCGGCCCAGTGCACGGAGTAACCGGCTTTCTGCAGACGCAGCTTCAGCAGCCCCGCGTCGTCAGGGTCATCGTCGACAATCAGAATCCGAATGTGTTTCAAATCATTCATTCAATGACAGCCAGTAGTTGCCAACCTGGCGCATGGCTGCTGCGTGCTCCTCAAAATCGACTTGCTTACGGATGTAGCTGTTTGCGCCAAGCCGGTAGCTTGCATCAATGTCGCGTTCCTCGCCGGACGACGAGAGCATGACGACGGGAATCTTCTGGGAGCGCGGGTCGGACTTGATGCGCTCCAGGACTTGGAGTCCGCCAATGCGTGGAAGTTTCAGGTCGAGCAGAATCAGCGCGGGGAGTTCACCGTCTTCGCGATCGAACAGCATGGACAGCGCCTCGACGCCGTCACGGGCGACGTCCACAGCATCAATATCCAGGCGGCGTAGGGCCATCAGCGCCAATTCAACGTCATCGGCGTCGTCCTCGACCAGCAGTATTCGCTTAGCCATGTTCGCCCCCAATCGTGAACCAAAAAGTCGCACCGTGCCCCTCCGCACTCTCGGCCCAGATACGGCCGCCATGTCTGTGAACGACACGTTGCACGGTCGCTAGACCGATGCCAGTGCCGGGAAACTCCTGCTCCGTGTGCAGCCGCTGAAATGGGACCCACAATGATTCGGCGTAGGTTGCATCAAATCCCGCGCCATTGTCCTGCACGAAGTATACCGTTTCGTCGTTCTGCGTCTCGGAACCAAATATAATGCGCGCATCGCCTTTCTTCGACGAGAACTTCCACGCGTTCCGTAACAAGTTATCGAGCACGATCTGCAACAATCGTGGATCGCCGTAGACCGGTTCGGTCGATTCGACCTCTGTACTGACTTCGCGAGCGGGCTCCTCTGCGCGAAGTTGGGCCAACACGCCCAAGGCAATTTCACTAAGATCAACGACGCCTCGGTGCATCGGCTTTTGCGACACGCGCGACAACTGAAGCAGGTCGTCAATCAGCTGGCCCATCCGCATCGCGCCTGCCCGGATGCGATTCACGAAATGGCGTCCGGCATCGTCCAGTTGGTCATCGTAAAGGCGCTGCAGTTCGGCGCTGAACCCGTCCATCGCGCGCAGCGGCCCACGCAGGTCGTGTGAGACGGTATAGGCGAAGGCCTCGAGTTCGTGAGTGCGCTCCGCAACGCGCTGCTCGAGTTGCGTATTCATGCGCAGCAACTCCTGCTGCCGATTCTTGCGCTCGGAAATGTCGCGTACGAATCCACTGAACTGCGGTGGCGAGGTCTTGCCCGTCCGTGCAATCGCAACCTCCACCGGGAACGTCGTGCCATCGCGCCGCATCGCCTCGGTCTCGATTGCACCACCACCGAGCTTGCCGGCGCCTGTTTTTACGAACGCTGCGAGGCCGCGTAAATGCGACTCACGCAAGTGCGGCGGCACGATGAGTTCTGCCATTTTCCGACCGACCGCCTCACTCCGCGAATAGCCGAACAAGCGCTCGGATGCTGGGTTGAACTCGAGGATGGTGTCGTCGTGGTCAATCATGATGATGCCGTCGAGCGCACACGAGATCACCTGGGAAAACGCCTCACCGCGGCGACGCCGGGACGCGAACGCCCAGACGGTGAGAAAGAGCAAGACGCTGATTGCGAGCCCGGCGAGCAGCACCACGCGTGCGCGCCATTGCTCGGCGCGGTCGCCGAACGTCGGATTCGAGGTGAACCCGAGCGTCCAGGCGTGGTTCGCGAATTCGAGCCGGATACGTCGGTCAAACAGGCCGGAATGGACCGGGGTGGCGCCGCTGGTGTACATCAGCGCGTGCTCCGTCGGCCCCTCACCGTCAAAAATCTCGAGATGGATCTCATCCGGTTCCACGCCAAGGATTCCTTGCAGCAAGTCGTTTGCCCGGAACGGGCTGTATACAAAACCCCGCAGCGCAGAGCGGCGCTGCGCAACCGTCTCGGTCGGCTCGCCGCGCCGATACACCGGCAGGTACAAATTGAACCCCGCCTGCACATCCGTACTGGTCTCCTGCACCAGGGTGACCGCGCCGGACACGACCGCCTCACCGGAATCGCGCGCGAGTTCCATCGCGGCACGGCGCGTTGGTTCCGTGAACATGTCAAAACCAAACGCCCGCTGGTTGCGCCAGTCGAACGGCTCGATATACACGATGGTGTGGTATTCGTCGCGGTCCCCCGCGGGATAGATGGCGTAATCGGGGAATCCCGAATCGCGCACCGCCTCAATGTGCTGCCGGAGATTCGCACCTGAAAGGCGCTCAGAGTAGCCAATGCCCTGGAACCCGGGGAAAGTATCCGCGAGCGCGAGCGCCTCGACATAAGCCGTCCAATCTTCGCGCGACACATGCTCAGAGGCCTCGAACAATGCGACGCCGCCGCGCAACACCTGCTCATAGGACAGCATGCGCGCGCGGATTTTCTCCGTGATTTCGGCCACCCGAAAATCGAACTGACTTTGCGCGCGGTTGAGCTGCACGCTCCAAGTCATCGCCACCGCCACGGCCGTCAGCAGCAGCGCGAATGCCCCGGAAAGCAGTGCGGCCCGCACGTTAGGTCCTTAGTCCGTGTCCGCGCTCCAGCAACCACAGCGCCGTCGCGAACAACGCAGCTAGGAACGCAATAATCATCGCGAATGCGACGCCGATGCCAACGTCACTGACCCCGAGCATCGCGTAACGGAATGCGTTGACCATATAAAGAATTGGGTTGGCCATCGACAGTTCGCGCCAGAACCCCGGCAGCATGTTGACCGTATAGAACACACCACCTAGATAAGTGAGCGGGGTTAGCACGAAGGTCGGAACAATCGAGATGTCGTCGAAGCTCTTGGCGTACACCGCGTTGATGAAGCCGCCTAAAGAAAAGACGACGGCCGTCAACACAGCGACCGCGATGAACAACGGCCAATGCTCGACGTGTACGGGCGTGAAAAACATGGCGACCGCGGTGACGAGCGCGCCGGTCAACAACCCACGGACGACGCCGCCCGTGACATAGCCCGCGAGGATGAGGATGTTCGGTAGCGGAGACACCAACAACTCTTCAACGTGCTTGCCGAATTTCGCCCCGAAAAAACTTGAACTCACGTTCGAATAGGCATTCGTGAGCACCGACATGATGATGAGACCCGGCGCGATATACAGCATGTAATCATGCCCGCCCATCTCACCGATGCGCCGACCGATCAGCGCGCCGAAAATGATGAAGTACAACGACATCGTGATGACGGGTGGCAGCAGCGTCTGGGTCCAGATACGCAGCACCCGACGCATTTCGCGGCGGACGATGGTCGAATAGCCAATCCAGTTCTCGCGGCCGCGCGCCATCAGGCGTCGTCCCGCTCGACCATGCGCACGAATAGCTCTTCAAGGCGGTTAACCTTGTTGCGCATACTGATGACCTCGACACCCTGCGCGCCGAGCGCCGCGAACAATTCGTTCACATTCTGGCGCTTGTCGACGTCGACTTCGAGGGTGGTCGGGTCGATCTGCCGGATTGCGTAGCCGTCGACGACCGGCGCAACGTGCTGCGCGGCCCGCAGGTTGAACTCGAAAGTTTCGGTCTGGAGTTTCGCGAGCAGGTCGCGTGTGCGGCCTTGCTCGACGATCCGCCCGCCATTGATGATCGCGATTTCACGACACAGAATCTCGGCCTCCTCCAGATAATGCGTCGTGAGGATGATGGTGGTGCCCTCGCGGTTGATGCGCCGGAGGAAGTCCCACATCGAGCGTCGGATCTCGATGTCCACGCCCGCCGTCGGCTCATCAAGGATTAATAGACGCGGCTCATGGACGAGCGAGCGGGCAATCATCAGGCGCCGCTTCATGCCGCCAGAGAGGTTTCGGCTTTGCTCGTCGCGCTTGTCCCACAAGCCGAGCTGGCGCAGATACTTCTCGGCGCGCTCGAGCGCGAGCGCGCGCGGCACGCCATAGAAACCCGCTTGGTTCACGAGGATGTCCGTGACCTTTTCGAACTGATTGAAGTTAATTTCCTGCGGAACGAGCCCGATGCATGCCTTCGCCGCTTCGAGCTCGCGATCGATGTCGTGGCCAAAGACAGTCACGCTGCCCCCCGTCTTACGGACGAGTGAGGTCACGATGCCGATAGCCGTGGTCTTCCCGGCGCCGTTCGGCCCTAGCAGGCCAAAGAAATCACCCTCGCCGACGTGCAGGTCGATCCCCCGCAACGCCTCGACGCCATTGTTGTAGGTCTTCGCGAGTCCATTAAGCGACAGGGCCATCATGGCAGGGTGTAGGTATACCCTCCCTGGAAGCCGAGTGGGATGCCGAGTGCCCAGTAGCCGAGCAGGTAGATGGTCCAGATGAGCAGGAATGCGACCGAGTACGGCAGCATCATTGCGACCAGCGTGCCGATCCCCGTCCCAGTCACGTATTTGCGGCAGAACACGACAACGAGTGGGAAGTACGGCATCAGCGGCGTGATGATGTTGGTCGACGAGTCACCAATTCGATACGCGGCCTGCGTGAGCTCCGGCGAGATGCCGAGCAGCATGAGCATCGGCACGAAAATCGGCGCGAGCAGCGCCCACTTCGCGGACGCCGAACCCACGAACAAGTTCACGAAGCCAGTCAAAAGGATGATGCCGACGATTGTGACCTGCGCCGGCGTCTCCCACGCAGCGAGCGCCGCAGCGCCCTTCAGCGCGATCAGCGCACCGATGTTCGACACGCCGAACGAATGGATGAACTGGGCGGCAAAGAACGCCATCACGATGTAGTAGCCCATCGTGCTCATCGACTTACTCATGCCAGAGATGATGTCGCGGTGACCGTGGACGGTGTTCGCGACATACCCGTACACGATGGCAGGAATCAGGAACAGCAAGAAAATCAGCGGCACGATTGAACGCATGATGGGTGCGCCGAAATCCGACAACGCACCGTTCGGTGCGCGCAGCGGCGACGTCTCCGGCCATGCAGCGAAGGCGAGTAATGCGAGACCCGCCAGCATCGAGAGGCCGGCCCACATCAGTCCACTGCGCTCGACCGACGACAATGGTTCAAGCTTCGGCATGTCTTTCATGTCGCCGTCGACCGCGGTCTCGCGGTTCAGGCGCGGCTCGATGATGCGATCGGTTAAGAACCACCCGAGCAAGATAATCAGCACGCTCGATGACGCGGTGAAAAAGAAGTTCGCGAGCACATTCACGAGCAGCGTCGGGTCGAGCACCTGACCGGCGGCCTGCGTGAAAGACTGGAGCAGCGGGTCGATCGCGGACGGCACGAAGTTCGCCGAGAAGCCACCCGACACACCCGCGAATGCCGCACCGATACCGGCCAACGGATGGCGGCCGGCCGCGTAGAAAATGACCGCACCCAGCGGAATCACGAGGACATAGCCTGCATCGACCGCGGTGTGGCTGACGATGCCGACGAGGATGACCATTGGGGTGAGCAACATGCGCGGCGTGAAGCTCAACAGGCCGCGTAATGACGCGTTAATCAAGCCGGTATGCTCCGCGACACCAATACCGAGCAGCGCAACAAGCACGACACCGAGCGGTGCGAAGTTCACGAAGATGCTGACCATTTGGGTCATGTACTCCGCGATTGAGTCGCCGGTCATGAGATTCCGGATCTGGATGGCCTCACCGGTGCGTGGGTCGACTTCGGCGAAGCTGATGCCCGACAGCCACCAGGAGACGAACCAGACGACGACCATGAGGATTAGGAACAGCGCGGCGGGATCTGGAAGTTTGTTGCCGACGGTCTCGATGGCGCCCAACGCGCGGTCGATCAGGCGTGGTTTCGCGGTGCTCTCGTTCATCGGTTCTCCCCTGTCTTTTTTTAAGTTTCTGCCGGTTCGCTGCGCAATGATTGGACCATTCGAGCCACCGCCTGCGGCGAGCGCGTGTTCCGTGCCAGCAGCGAGTAGAACGTTGGCACCACGAACAAGGTCAACAACATCGAGAATAGTACGCCGTACACCACGACCACGCCTATCGGCTGGCGACTCTCGGCACCGGCGCCGGTTGCGAGTAATAGTGGCACAGCGCCGAAGGTCGTACACAGACTCGTCATGAGCACCGGGCGGAGGCGCACGCGCGCCGCGTCAATAATCGCCTGCGTGAATTCGACGCCACGGTCGCGAAGCTGATTCGCGAACTCAGCAATCAACACGCCGTTCTTGGCCGAGAGGCCGACGAGCAGGATGATACCGATCTGGCTGTACACGTTGATCGAGAAGCCCTGTATCGCAAGGCCTGCCAGCGCGCCGGTCACTGCGAGCGGCACGGTGGTCATGATAATCAGCGGATGGCGGAAGCTCTCGAACTGCGCGGCGAGCACCAGAAACACAATGACGAGCGCGAGCATGAAGGTCCAGTACAGGGAACCGCCCGACTGGATGAATTCGCGCGCCTCGCCATCCCAGTTGATGACGGCGTACGGCGGCAGCTCCGCACGCGCAAATTCCTGGACCCAACCAATCGCCTCGCCGAGCGAGTATCCGGGCGCGATGCCGCCCGCGACCGTAATCGCGCGCAAGCGATCGAACCGCCGCAGCTCGGACGGCCCGGCGACTTCCCGCAGCGTGACGATGTTCGCAAGCGGAATCATCTGGCCGGTCGCGTCGGAGCGCACGTAAATGTTGCGTAGGTCGGTCGGTGTCGCGCGGTCTTCTTCGCGGCTCTGCAAGATCACGTTGTATTCAAGCCCCCGATCCAAATAGCGCGTCACGATCCGAGAACCGAGCATCGTCTCGAGCGTACGGCCGATGTTCTGCAGCGAGATGCCAAGCGTCGCGGCGCGGTCTCGGTCGATTGAAATCCGGATCTGCGGCGTGCGCTCTTCGTAATCGGAATCGAGGTCAATCAAGCCCGGGTTCTGTTCGGCGCGCTCCAGCAGCAAATCGCGCCACTCCGCAATTTCCGCGTAGTCGCCGCCGCTGAGCACGACCCGTAGGGGCCGGTCGCCGCCGCGCACACCGAGCCCCTGCGGAGTGGTGACGCGCACTTGTACCCCGGGGAGCCCGGTCACCTGCGCGCGTACTTCATCAGCGAGCTGCTCGGCCGACAATTCTCGATTTTCCCAGGATTCCAACAGGACCAGGACGCGGCCGGTACTCACACCACCGCCACCCCAGCCAGCGGGGACGCGCGTCAGAAGGCGCCGTGCGTCGCCCCGCTCGACCAGACCCATCAAGACTTCCTCGACCTGGCGCGTGTATCGGTCCGTGTAGTCGAAGCTCGCGCCCTCGGGCGCGGTCACGATCACGAAGAACACGCCGCGGTCTTCTTTCGGGGCGTACTCCTTCGGCAGCCCTGAGAACAACGTGTAGGCAAACGCTGTCACGACGGCCGCGACGAGCATCACCAGCCAGTTGTGTGCGAGCGTCCAGTTCAACGCGCGGCCGTAGCCGCGCGACAGCCAGCGGAAAAACTGGTCGATCTTGCGCGCAAACCAGCGCCGCTTCGACGCACCCGTGAATATCTTCGAACACATCATCGGTGTCAGGGTCAGCGCGACGATGCTCGAGAATGCGACGGCCGCCGCGAGTGCAATACCAAATTCGCCGAACAGACGGCCGAGGTTTCCGGGAATGAACGACACCGGCAAAAACACGGAAACGAGCACGAGCGTCGTCGCGATGACCGCGAACCCGATTTCTCGTGCGCCGTCGATGGACGCGAGCAGCGGGGTCTGCCCCTCCTCGATGCGTCGATAAATATTCTCGAGCACGATGATCGCGTCATCGACCACGAGCCCAATCGCGAGCACGAGACCGAGCAACAACAGGACGTTGATCGAGAAGCCAAGCGCCGCCATCACCGTGAACGCCGCGATCAACGACACCGGCACGACGACCGCAGGGATGATCGTCGCGCGTACAGTCCCCAAGAAGCAGTAAATCACGATTAACACAAGCACCAACGCGATGCCGAGCGCGCGATAGACCTCGGTGATCGACGCATTGATGAATTGCGCGCGATCGAAGTTCACTTCAAGCGCGATACCCTCCGGCAACATCGGCCGAATCCGGTCGAGCGCCGCGAGCACCCCTTGCGACACCGCCACGGTGTTCGCGCGGGACTGCTGCTCGATGCCGATGCTGACCGCAGGGACCATGTTCGCGCGCGCCGCATTGCGAATGTCTTGCGCGCCGATTTCAACGTCGGCAACGTCACCAAGCCGCACGACATAATCGTCCGGTCCGCTGCCAATCGCGAGCTGCTGAAAATCTTCGACGGTCGAGTAGCCGGTCTCCGTGCGCAGCGAGAACTCACGCTGTGTCGACTGCAGACGACCGGCGGGTAGCTGGACGTTCTCGCGACGCAGCGCCGCCTCAATATCGCCGACGGTGACGCCGTGGGCGGCGAGCCGCTCTCGGTCGAGCCAGATCCGCATCGCATAGCGCCGCTGGCCACCGACGCGCACGCGCGCGACGCCGTCGACGACGGACAGCTGATCGACGATGACGCGTTCGGCGTAGTCGGTGAGGTCCAGCTGGTTCATCGAGTCGGACGTCAGCACGAGCCACATGACGGATTGCACGCTCGAATCGGCCTTCTGGACTTCCGGCATGTTCGCTTCGGGGGGCAGGTTGTCGACGACGCGGCTCACGCGGTCGCGGACGTCGTTCGCCGCCGAGTCAATGTCTCGGCCGAGGTTGAACTCGAGGCGGATGTTCGCCTCTTCGTCCTCGCTGGTCGACGTGAGCTTCGCGATACCCTCGATGCCCGCGACTTGGTCCTCGATCACCTGCGTGATCTGGGTTTCGATTACATCGGCGGACGCACCGCGATACCCGACTTCAACGGAGACGATCGGCGGGTCGATGTCTGGATACTCGCGGACGGCGAGCCGCTGGAAACTCATCACCCCCAAAATCACCAGCATTAAACTGATGACGGCGGCGAAGACCGGTCGCTTGACCGAGATGTCGGACAGGATCACCGCAGCGGCTCTTGCCAAGGCCGCGCTTGTACTGCGGCACCGTCGCGGACGTGCTGAGAGCCCTCGATGATGACCGCGTCACCGGCTTCTGCACCGGAAACAATTTCGGCATAACCGGGCACACGCCGACCGACTTCGACTTCGGCCTCGCGAACGACGCCGTCCTCGACGATGAAGAGGTGTTGGCGGGTCTGCCGGGGTACGAGCGCTTGCTCGGGCACGAGCAACAACGGCGTCGACGCGCGCAGCACGCGCACGGTCATGAACATGCCCGGTCTAAGCAACCCAAGCTCGTTCGGCAGGCGTGCGCGCACGCGGACCGCGCGTGTCTGGGGGTCCACGCGGGAATCGATGGTTTCGACCACGCCTTCGAACGCGACATCTGGGTACGCCGCGCTACGCGCCGTCAGCGTCTGGCGCGCCTCGACGCCGGCCATGTGCGTCTCGGGCACGTCGAAGTCGAGCAGGATGGTGCTGAGGTCGTCGAGCGTCGTGATGACGGTGCCCGGGCTGACCAACGCGCCAACGCTGACACGGCGCAGGCCGACGCGCCCCGCGAATGGCGCGCGGATCCGGTGGTCGGCCACACGCGCTTCCGCCGCTGCGAGCGCTGCTTCGTTGGCGCGCATCTGCGCTTCGAGTTGCTCGACCTGGGATTCGGATACGGCATTCGTGCGGAGCAGTTCGCGCGAACGCGTGTACTGACCGCGACTTTCGACCAATTCGGCTTGGGCCGCCGCATAGTCGGCGCGCGCCTCGCTGCTCTCGAGATCGGCGAGCACGGCGCCCGCCTCCACGAACTGGCCCTCGGCAAACTGAATCTCGGTGAGGACATTTGTGACACGAGCCGTGATATCGACCGATTCGGCCGCCCGGGTTGTGCCCAGCGCCTGTGTCTCGTCGGCGAATTCGCGGCGGGCCAACGGTTGCACGAGCACGACGGGCGCCGCGCCCCGCTCCGGGCCGGTCGAAATGGGCTCATCGTCACCGCTGGTCCACCACCAGGCGATTGCGACGATTAGAACGAGGGCGATTACTACAATCAGTCTGCGCATTAGCCTGTCGATACTACACCATTAGATTGAGTCTTAGCGCCGAGCCGGGCTTGGGCACGACCGAGCCAAAGGGCGACGAAAATCCACACAACCGCCAACGGTGCGGCCGCGAACGCGACGCCTGCGAGGCCAAGCCCGAGCCAACCCAGGGCGGCGTAGCCCCACGCGCCGACCTGATCGCCGGCCCGATAGACGAAAGTGTCGATTAGGTTTTTTGCCTTGTACTTATCTTCGCGACTGACGACGGTGTAGAGCGTTTCGCGTGCGGGTCGGGCAAGCGCGAAATTGCCAGCGCGACGCAGCACCTGGAACACGACCAGCACGATGACGGTCGGCCAAAGCCCGAGACCGACGAAACCGACAAGGAACAGTGCGGGTAGAAAAGCGAGCGTCGCACCGACACCGAACCACTGGATCACACGCGCGGTGAAGAAAATTTGCACCGCCAAGGTGAGCACGTTGACCGCGAGGTCGATTCCCGCGAAGAACTGCGTGCGCGCAGCACGGTCGTCAAAATGTGTCGCCGCAATTTCTGCCTGTTGGAAATACAGCACGGTCGCCGCGATGGTGTACAGCAGCATGTACGCGCAGATACCGAGCAAGTAGGGCGAGCGCGACACGTGCGCGATTCCGGCGAGCACGCTGCCGCCAATCGGCGTCGCGTCGCGCGTGGCAGCACCCACCGCATCGGTGCCACGGAAGTGGCGCGCGCACTGCACCGCGGCCTCGAGCAGCACGACGGACACGAGTAGCAGGTTCACCGCGCCGACCGGGGTCACGAGGAATGTTGTAAGCGCCGCGCCGATGATTGCCCCCAGCGTCCCGCCGACGGCGATGAAACCAAACAGCCGTTTCGCCTGCGCCGTGTCCCAGTGGTCCGCCATGAACGCCCAAAAAACCGACACCACAAATAAATTAAAGACGCTGAGCCAAATGAAGAATGCGCGCCCGACCCAGACACTGGCGGTCTCGCCGGCGGTTGCGAGGAGCGCCCAGAACACGATCAAGTTCAGCGCGAAGAAGCGGTAGGTCAGCGGAATGAACCGTCGAACCGGAAACCGCGCGACGACCGCCGCGAACACCGGGTTCGCGAGCAGCATCACGACGAGCGTGCCGCTGAACAACCAAGGTAGGTTTTCCACCCCGCCCGCGACCCCCATTTCGTCGCGGATTGGGCGCAGCACGTAGTAACTGCACAGGACGAAGAAAAAATACGCGGCCGACAGCAGGGCGGGCTTCAGCTCGCCGCGTTGTATCGGAAGCAGCTTCAAGTCTGGGCGTGCCAGGCGACGAGTAGCTCGGCCTCACGCTCGGCGGTGATGCCCGCGCGTAACGCGGATTGGCGTTCTTCGGGGCGCGTCCGGTGCCACGCGAGTGTCGCGCGTGCGGTATCGGCCAGCGGTCGGAACGTCAGGCCCGCTGCCAACGCTTTCGCAATACTCACCCGGCCGAAACCGCCGTACTCGTCCACGGGCGGCACCCAAACCGGCATGTGCGACCACGGTGCGACCTCGTTGCGCTCAAGGAATTCTCGGTCCGCCCAGGTGAAGCGCGCGTCCGCGCCGAGTGCGTCCTTGATACCGCCGAGTAGTGAGCCGAACGCGTACGGCTCGCCCGTCGCATTGAAGTCGCCGGTTGCGCGGCGTTCGACCTGGCGCACGATGAATTCGGCGAGGTCGCGCGCATCGATAATCTGCGCGGGGTCCTGTGGAGTTCCCGGGGCCAACACCTCGCCCCCGCGTGCGATGCGGACCGGCCAGTAAGTGAAGCGATCGGTCGGGTCGCCGGGGCCAACGATGAGTCCCGGGCGAACGACCAGCGTGCGGTCTGGAAACGCGCGCCGCGCTTCCGCCTCGGACGCGGCCTTCATGCCGCCATAAAACTGGTAGTCCTCCGTGTCGGGGTCCGCGAGCGTGTGCACCGGCGCGCTTTCGTCGGTGCCCGGCTCGCTCACGTCGGAATACACCGAGATCGATGACACAAACGTGTAGTGGCCGACCGAATCCTTCAGCAATTGCGCACTCGCACGGACCCAACGCGGCAGCGTCGCGGGTACATCGATGACCGCGTCCCACTCACGGCCTTTCAGTGCATCGAGTTCGCCATTGCGGTCGCCGAGCAACTGCTCGACGCCGTCCGGCAGCACGCCGGGGTTTGTTCGGCCCCGGTTGAACACGGTCACCTCGTGGCCACGCGCGAGCGCATAGGCGACTTGGAACGGGCCTGTGAACCCGGTCCCACCGAGAATCAGGAGCTTCATGGGCTTGGCGGCAGCCGGCGTCTTCGCATACGCGGCCGCAGCGCGCGCGGCCGGCAGGCCAAGCACACTGGCCCCAAGGGCGGCTTTAAGGAAAGTGCGTCGATCGGTCATGGTCAGATTATGACCCAGCCGATGGCGATTGGTTCGCCGGCGGACCCTAGAGGGGCTTGTCGGTATGGAACCGCCGCACGAGCGCCATGATGACGACCGTCAGCGGCGTCGCGAACACCATGCCTGGGATACCAAACAGCAGCCCGAACACCACGATGGCGAACAGGCACAGCGCCGGCGGCAATTCGACCGACCATTTCTGTGCGAGCGGCGTGATCGCGATGCTCTCGAGTTGTTGCACCGTGAGATAAACGATGAGCGCGTATAGCGCGGTGGTCGGGCCGACGGTAAACGCGAGTAGCAACCCGGGGATTGCAGCGAGGAACGGCCCGAGTACCGGGATGAACTCGAGCAGGCCAGCGATGATGCCAAGGATGAACGCGAGCGGTACGCCCGCAATCCAGAGCCCTATATAGGTGAGCACCCCAACCGCGAGCATCGCGACGCCCTGGCCGAGCAGCCAGCCACGGAGCGCCTGACCGGACACCTCGAACGCGGCGCGGACGTCTGCCTGCAACGGCGTCGGCACTAACGCGACAAAACCATTGATGTAGGGCGCCGGTCCGAAGCTGAGATACAGCGCAATCAGGAACACGATAAAGAAATGCGACACCGCGCCGACGGTCGCCGTCGCGGTCTTCATCGCTTCACCCGCGGACACGCCCTCGTCCTTGGCCCCCGCGACTGACTGCATGAAGAAGCGACCGAACTCACTCGACTCGAGCCAAGTTCTTACGGTCGCGATGGCTTCAGGCAGGCGCTCACGCAGCTCGCCGAACTGCTTGGCGATTTCGTCGCCCGTAAACACGGACAGCGCCGCGAGGAAGGCAAACATTAAGACGACGAACAACATCGCGCCCCAGCGGGGCTGCAGGAACGGGATGTAGCGTGCGACCAGGTCCCCGCCCGCACGAATGATGACGGCGAACACAAGGCCGCCAAACACCATCACCAAAAAACCGGACAGCTTCCAAAGCGCAAGCAGCGCGACCGCAATCGCGAAAACGATCAGCGTGCGGCGGACGAATTGACCGGTGTTGAGCACGCCGCCCTGCGCGGCTTATCGCGTAATGGGCACCAGCGTGATTTCGACGCGCCGGTTCGCCTGGCGGCCGGCTGCGGTCGCGTTCGAGTCAATCGGCTGGTCGGGGCCGTAGCCGATGGCCAGGAACCGATCCTGCTTCACGCCGCGATTGAACAGATAGGTCGCAACGGTGCTCGCGCGGCGCTCGGAGAGCACCTGGTTGTGCGCGCGCGTGCCGGTGCTGTCGGTGTGACCTTCGACACGGACGACGGTGCTCTCGTATTCGTTCAGCACTTTTCCGACCGAGTCGAGCACGCCGAAGAATTGCGATTGCAAATCAGCGCTATCGGTCTGGAACGTCACATTGCCCGGCATGTTCAGGGTCACGTTGTCGCCTTCGCGCGTGACGCTGACGCCGGTGCCCTGCAACTCAGCGCGAAGCGCCGCTTCCTGCCGGTCCATGTAGGTCCCGACCGCCGCGCCGCTCACCGCGCCGACACCGAGACCGATTAACGCGCGCTGGCGCCGCTCGGTCGCGTCATCACCGGTCGCTGCGCCGGCCACGGCGCCGATAATGCCGCCGATTGCGCTGCCCTTAATGGCCGTCGAAGTCTGACGTTCGCCGGTGTACGGGTCGTAAGTGCTACACGCTGCAAGCAGCGCGGACACGCTCAATGCCAAAATCAGTTGTTTTTTCATGCCGGGGATTGTGCACGCGGGACCCGATGGGCTCCGTGCGGTGCCGCACGCTACAAGTCTTTTGGGTCCGCTGGCGGGGTGGTCGCCTTCTGGTAGCCCTTGGGCCGGATGGCCACGGTATTGAGGATGTGGGTGCACTGCGTCCCGTCCGCGAGGTAGTAGCCGTATTCAAAGACCGGGGTCGCTCGGCCACGCCGGTCGAGCTCCTGCCGAATCGACGCCTCCTGCTCCGCCGGAAACTGAAAGCGGAGTTCGAGGTCCGTCGCGCCACCCCTCAGAAACTCGAGCGTGAGGCCGCGCGTCCAGACCGAGTAGCCCGGGAACACCCGCGCACACGCAAGCGCGGCGATGGGATCGGCAAGCGATGCTTGGTAGCCGCCAAACATCACCCCGCCCGGGTTGGTCGAGAAGCTGTTCAGCGGCAGCCGAATGCGGACCGTCCGCCAGTCTGGCGTGAGTTCAAGCACCTTGATCCGCATCACCAGAAACGGCGGATACCACTCCAGCCGCTTGTTCTGCGGGATGAACTTCACGCGTGACAGTCGGGCGAGCAGGCTCACGGCCGGGAGTGTAGCAAGCGCCGCCCCCGTGCTAAATTTGCGGCCATGAAGACGATGGACCAATGGCTGGCGGAATACGGTGACAGCCACCGGAACCCAACCAACAAGGCGATCCACTGGATTTGCGTACCGCTGATCCTGTTCAGCGTGCTCGCCCTACTCTGGATCGTGCCCGTGCCGTCAGCGGTCGCGGCAATCGGGCCGTGGTTGAACTGGGCGACCGTCTTAATGGCGGCCGCGTTTGCGTACTACGTCGTGTTGTCACCGAAGCACGCCCTGGGGATGGCATTGATTGCGCTCGCGATGTTTCTGGTCATCGACGCGCTCGAGCGCTCCGCGCCGGTGCCGCTCTGGCTGATCGCAGTCGTCGTGTTCGTCGGCGCGTGGGTCGGCCAATTCATCGGCCACCAGGTCGAAGGTAAAAAACCCTCGTTTTTCAAGGACCTGCAATTTTTACTAATTGGCCCCGCGTGGCTGCTAGACGACGCCTACCGACGTCTGGGCATCCACTAGTTGTAGGCGCGGCGCCTTTGCGCCGCGATTCAGTTCGCTGCCGCGTCCCGCACGGCATCCGCCACGCTCCGATGCACCGCCGGGCTCAGGCAGTCCGGCACCAACGCCTCACCCTCCGCCGCATCGACGAGCGCGTGCACCGCGGCGAATAGCATCGCGTCGGTGATGCGCGTCGCATGCGCGTCGAGTGCGCCACGAAAAATCCCGGGGAAGCCGAGGATGTTGTTGATCGCGCGGCCGTCGGCCGCGAATGACGCACCCTGCGCGAGCGCGATGCGCGGCTCAATTTCGGGTTCGGGGTTCGACAGCGCGAATATCATCTGCCCCGGCTTGACCATCTCTGGTTTGATCAGCCCGCGAACCCCCGTCGTCGCGATGACGACGTCCGATTCGCCCATGAGTTCGGCCAGCGTCCGGCCCTGCCCGCCCAGCGTCTCAAGTCGAGCGATCGCATGGGCATTGAGGTCGGTGCCGAGCACGCGTTTCACGCCGCGACGCAGCAACAATCGCGTGATGCCGATGCCGGCCGCACCGAGCCCAATTTGGCCCACCACGCAGTCGTTGAGCTCCCGATTGCCACGCCGCATCGCGGACAACACGGCTGCGAGCGCAACGACGGCGGTGCCGTGCTGGTCGTCGTGCATGACCGGCATCCGAAGCCGCTCCACGAGCTCGCGCTCAATCTCAAAACATTCGGGCGCTCGGAAGTCCTCGAGCTGAATCGCACCGAAGCTCGGCGCGATGGCCATCACGGTGTCGATGATCTTTTTTGGGTCGTCCTCGTCAATCAGAATCGGCACGCCCGACAAGCCGGCGAGGTTTGCCATCAGCGCGGCCTTGCCTTCCATCACCGGTAGCCCGGCGAGCGGTCCGATATCACCGAGCCCGAGGACCGCGGTGCCATTCGTGATGATCGCGACCGTGTTCGGGAGATTTGTGAACTCCCACGCTTTGGCCTGGTCCGCCTTGATGGCGAGGCACACGCGCGCGACGCCGGGGGTGTACAGGTCACGCAACTCCTGCAGCGTTTCGACGGAATGACGGGCGACGGTTTTGATCTTGCCGCCGCGATGCCGGTTGAACACGCGATCGGAGGTGCCGAGCACCTGCGCGGTGGGCAGCGCATTGATGCGTTCGACGACGTCGCTGGCGACGTCCTCGTCGAGCTCCAGCGTCAATTCCCAGATGGTTTTGTCCTGGTCGCGACGAATCGCGACGAGGTTTTCGATGACGAGGCCCGCGTCCGCACAGGCCTGGCAGATTTTCGCGAGGCTGCCGGTGCGGTGCTGCGATTCGATAACGAGTATTTCAGGGACTTTCACGCCCCTGAAGATACACCGATTGGGGTCAGGCACCAACGCAACACGTCGGCCTGTCCCATCGGTGCCTGACCCCAAGGGGACAGGTATAATCGCCGGCCATGACAATCAACCCGATGGATTTTTACGACGTTCGCGGCCTGCTGTCCGACGACGAACAGATGGTCCAAGACACCGTCGCGCGCTTCGTCGACGACAAGGTCCTGCCCGTCATCGGCGAGTGCTTCGAGCACGGTCGCTTCCCGTCCGAACTCGTGCCCGAAATCGCCGGGCTCGGTCTGCTGGGCTCGTCCATCGAGGGTTACGACTGCGCCGGCCTCAACGGGGTCAGCTACGGCCTCATCTGCCAAGAGCTCGAACGTGGCGATAGCGGTATCCGCAGCTTCGTGTCGGTTCAGTCGAGCCTCGTGATGTACCCCATCTTTTCGTTCGGCTCTGAAGAACAAAAGCAACGCTGGCTACCCGCGATGGCGCGCGGCGAGGCCATCGGCTGCTTCGGCCTGACCGAGCCGCACGGCGGCTCCGACCCGTCGAACATGAAAACCTTCGCGAAGAAGGACGGTGGGGACTGGGTCCTGAACGGCGCAAAAATGTGGATCACGAACGGAACCATCGCCGATGTCGCGGTCGTGTGGGCGCAGACCGACGACGGTGTGAAGGGCTTCCTCGTCGAGAAAGATGCGGCTGGCTTCTCGGCCCCCGAAATCAAGCACAAGATGTCGCTGCGCGCGTCCATCACCTCGTCGCTGTTTTTCGACAACGTGCGCGTTCCCGAGGCGAGCGTGCTGCCTGGCGTCGTTGGCCTGAAGGGTCCGCTCTCGTGTCTAACGCAGGCGCGTTACGGCATCACGTGGGGCGCCATCGGCGCGGCGCAGGCCTGTCTGAAGGAAGTGCTCGACTACACCGAAACGCGCGAGCTGTTCGGGCGGCCCTTGAACCGCACGCAGACGGTGCAGCGGCGCATGGCGGACATGTCGCGTCGCATCACCTCCGCGCAATTGATGTCGCTGCAACTCGGCCGACTGAAGGACGCGGGCAAGCTGAAACCCGACCAGGTCTCGATGGCGAAGTGGAACAACGTACGCATGGCCATCGACATCGCGCGCGATGCGCGTGACATCCTCGGCGGCGCCGGCATCAGCGTCGAATACTCACCGATCCGCCACGCGATGAACCTCGAGAGCGTGATCACCTACGAGGGCACGGAAACCGTGCACGAGCTCGTGGTCGGCAAGGCGTTGACCGGTCACAACGCGTTCTAATGAGCTCCACCCCGCGCCACGCGCCCAATCTCGCGAAGGCCGCCACGCGCGGCTTTAACCGTGCGGAAATCATTGACCGGAACTTCACGGCGTTTGTTCAGGGATGGGTGGCGCCCACTGAAAATCGCGGCGCCAAGAACGCCGCTCCCACGCTGCTCAAAGAAGACTTTGTGGCACTTTTTGAGTCACAAATTTTGTCACGCCACATCGACCTCGAGGCGCGCGAAATGCGCATGCGCAACGAGGGCTTCTACACCATCGGCAGCTCGGGCCACGAAGCGAATGCGGTCGTCGGTCGGCTGACGCGCCACACCGATCCTGCGTTCCTGCACTACCGCTCCGGTGCCTTCATGATGGAGCGCGCGCGTAAGGTCGAGGGCATCGACCCCGTCTACGATACGGCGCTATCGCTGTCGGCGAGCGCTGACGATCCGATCTCGGGTGGGCGACACAAAGTCTGGGGCAGCGTGCCGTTGTGGGTGCTGCCGCAAACCTCGACCATCGCCTCGCACCTGCCGAAGGCGCTGGGTACCGCCATTTCAATCGAGCAAGCGAAGCGCCTGAAAGTCGCACCGCGGTTCCCATCGGATTCCATCGTCGTCTGCAGCTTCGGCGACGCGAGCACCAACCACTCCACAGCGACCGGCGCGTTCAACGCCGCGGCGCACACCGCGTACCAGCGCCTGCCGTGTCCGGTGTTGTTCGTGTGCGAGGACAACGGCATCGGCATCTCGGTCCGCTCGCCCGGGGGCTGGGTCGGCGCGAACTTCGCAAACCGCGTCGGGCTGCATTACATCGCCGCCGATGGTCTCGACCTGGCCGATACCTGGCGCGCAGCGACCGAGGCCGTACGCGTGTGTCGCGAACGGCGTATGCCCGTCTTCCTGCACTTGCAGCTCAAGCGGCTGATGGGGCATGCGGGGACCGATGTCGAGATCGAGTACCGACCGGTTGCCGAAGTGGAAGCGGATGAAGCGCAGGACCCGTTGTTGCGCTCGGCCGCGTACGCGCTCGCACACGGCATTTATTCCCGCGAACAAGTGCTGGCGCTGTACGAAGGCGCGCGCGAGCGCGTGCGCTCGGCCGCGCGCAAGGCCGCGACGCAATCGAAACTCACAACTGCCGAGCAAGTCATGGCGCCGCTTGCGCCGTACCACGCGGCCGAAGTGAACGCCGAAGCAACGCGCGTGGATTACCAAGATGCGCGCGTTGCGCAGTTCGGCGGTGATACGCAGCTCCCAGAGAATGCGCCGCCGCGCCACCTCGCGGTGCAGATTAATCGCGCACTCGCGGATCTGATGGTCAAGTACCCCGAGATGACGTTGTTTGGCGAAGACGTCGCGCGCAAAGGCGGCGTGTACACCGTGACGACCGGCCTGATGAACCAGTTCCGCGGCGGACGCGTATTCAACACGTTGCTCGACGAGCAGACCATCCTCGGCATTGCGCAGGGTGCTGCGTACGCGGGGCTGCTGCCGTTCCCGGAGATTCAATACCTGGCGTATTTCCACAACGCGTGTGATCAGATCCGTGGCGAGGCGGCATCGCTGCAGTTCTTCTCGAACGGACAGTTTGCAAATCCGATGGTGATGCGCATCGCGTCGCTCGGTTATCAGAAAGGCTTCGGTGGGCACTTCCACAACGACAACAGTTTCACCGCGCTTCGTGATATTCCGGGGCTGGTCATCGCGTGCCCGTCGCGGGGCGACGACGCGGCCATGATGCTGCGCACGTGTGCGGCGCTCGCGCGTGTGGACGGGCGCGTCGTCGCGTTCATGGAGCCAATCGCGTTGTACATGACAAAGGACCTGCATGCACCGAAAGACGGTGCGTGGGTGTTCGACTATCCGACGCCGGATCGTGCGGTCCCGCTCGGGGAGGGCCGCGTCTACCATCCGGACGCCACGGACTTGCTCATCATTACCTACGGCAACGGCGTGCTGATGGCATTGCGGGCTGCAAAACAACTGGAAGCGGAGACCGGAAAGCGGACCCGCGTGCTGGACCTTCGCTGGCTGAAACCACTGAACGAGGCCTGGCTCGCGGAACAGGCCGATGCCGTTGGCGCGGTCCTCGTCGTCGACGAGGGGCGCCGGTCCGGTGGAATAAGTGAGCAAATATTCACCAGCCTTCAGGAAAACTGCCGAAAACCGCTTCGGCACTTGTCCCGAATTTGCGGAGAAGACAGTTATATCCCCCTCGCGGCGGCGGCCAATCTTGTGTTACCAAGTGATGAAACCGTGATGGAAGCCGCGCGGAACGCAGTAGCGGAAAAACGCTAAAGCGTCTTGATGCCAAGGAACCAAGGAGATAGGCTGTGAACGAACCGGGACCCCGACGGGCGACCATTTATTTTGAGACGGACCTCTACAGGACGATCAAAGTAAAGGCCGCTGAAGTGAATCGAACGGTTTCCGAGCTCGTCAACGAAGCCGTACGGGTGGCGCTTGCACAGGACCTCTCCGACCTCACCGCCTTTGAGAAGAGCGACGGGGAGGCCACGGTCTCCTACGAAGCGCTGCTCAAGGAATTGAAGAAGAGTGGGAAGCTATAACGTTGTACTTCGTAAATCGGTCGCCCAGGAATTAAAAACCGTCCCGAGGGACCAGCTCGTCGCGGTGATGAGCCGCATCGGCGACCTCGCCTCAGACCCATTTCCCGATGATTGCGAACGCCTGTCCGCGCGAGAGCGGTTCCGCGTGCGCGTTGGTGAGATTCGCATCGTGTACGAGGTCGCGCGTGGCGGCGACGTCGTTCTAATCGTCGCCATCCAGGGCACGCCCACCGCGCATTAAATGAGCCGTGGCTCCGGCTCGAGGCGCACGCCGAATTCTTTGTCGACCCCGCGCTGCACCCGCTGCGCGAATGCCCACAACTGCGCGCCGCTCGCGTTACCGTGGTTGACCAATACGAGCGCGTGCGTCTCTGAGATTCCTGCGTCGCCGTCGCGCGCGCCCTTGAAGCCGCACCGCTCAATCAGCCACGCAGCCGACAACTTCACCTTGCCGTCAGGGCCGGGCCAGTGCGGCATCGCTGGATGGTTCGTGAGCAGGCTCTGCGCACGAACATCAGACACGGTCGGGTTTTTAAAGAAGCTCCCCGCGTTGCCGATACGCATCGGATTGGGCAGCTTGCGTGTACGGATGCGTTCGACCGCCTCCGCGACGTTGGTCGCAGTCGGCGCATCAACACCCATCGCATCGAGCTCATCACGAAGTCCCGCGTACTCGAGTTGCAGCGGCCGATCGCGCGGCAGCACGAACTCGACCGCCGCGATGACGAAGCGCTCCGGTACGTGCTTGAAAATGGAATCGCGGTACGCGAATGCGCAGTCTGCGGCAGACAGGATCGTCCACGCGCGCCGTTCTCGATCGTACGCGCGGACGGTGTGCACGAACTCGGCAAGCTCGGTGCCGTAGGCGCCGATGTTCTGGATGGGTGCCGCGCCGACGGTGCCGGGAATCAATGCGAGGTTCTCGAGACCCGTGAACCCGTGGGCCAGCGACCAATGGACGAAGCGGTGCCAGTTCACGCCGGCGCCGACGCGTACGTGCCCATCGGCGAGCGGCTCGATGGCATCGTGTCGGATGGTCAGCACAATGCCGGGTACGTCGCGGGTGAGCAGCACGTTGCTGCCGTCGCCGAGGACAAGCAGCCCATCGCGGACCGCCGGCAGCGCGAGGATGCCGGGCAATGCGTCCGGGTCGTGAAGCTGCACCAAGCATTCGGCGTCCACCGCGACGCGCAGCGTATTCAGCGCGCCGAGCGGCGCGCGCTCGGTCAATGTATAGCCCGGGGTCATGCCGCGATTATCTCCCAAGCTGGTAAACTTCGCGCCATGTCAGAAGAAATGAAGATGGACCCCGATGCGCTGTGGCGCGAAGAATCGTTCACCGACCAGAAAATCGGCAGCATCCGCGTGCTGACGCCGGTTACGCGGGATGGCGGCCCCGATGCCACACGCAAGGTGCAATATGTTGGCCAAGCGAGCATCTATACACCGGCTGGCGCATTGCCGATCACTTTTGAGCTCGATGGGCCGACGCTGTCCGACGCGTGCAGCCAGTTCGCAGCCGAGGCCAACAAGGCGGTCGAGGAAACCATGGAGCAGTTGCGCGAGATGCGTCGCCAACAGGCCGGTTCTATCGTGGTGCCCGGTCAGGGCGGCGGCCAGAACGGCCCCGGCGGCATTCAACTGCCCTGATTGGTCTCGAGCCGCGACGGCTCGTACAACCACTCGGGCGCGTTTTCACGCAGGCGCCCGCGTAGCGTCGCCTGCTCACCGGCCCATTTCTCGAGCAGCGCCTGAACGTCTTCGCGCTGCGTGAACGACTGCATCGACGGGAACTTCTCCCAGACGGTGTAGAAGTACGCGTCGTTGGTGCCGTCGAGCGCCGCGAGTGAATCGTACGCTCGGTCCCCATTGCCCATCACAATCCAGTAGCCGATCTCCATCAGCGTGCCGTTGATACCCGCCGGCCGGCCGTTCGCTTCGATGCGTGCGTACATTGCTGAAATGTGCTCGCGCAGCTCGGCGACGCGCTCGTCATTGCCTCGCTGGTTGTGCCACCACGCGAGCAACGACAGGATGTTCATGTCGCTGATGGTCGGCCGATGGTCATCGCGCAATAGCCCTTCGTCCTCGACGAACTGCTCGGCGATTTCGCCCGCCTCGTCCTGGTCCGTCATCAGCATCGCGTACGCGTAGTTTCCACGCACCATTGCGTGCTCGGGGTTTTCCGCCCGTAGCCGCCGTGCCCACTCGACGAAACCGTCTATGTCTCCTGTAATGAGCCGCCAGTCGCTGCCGGGCCATTCGCCGAACCGTGCTTGCAGCGCCTCGCCCCAACGCACGGCCGTGTCCGGGTCGCCGAGCAGCGTGAACAACAAAACGAATTGGCTATACACATTCGGCGTTGCAGGGCGCAATTCGAACGCGCGGACGCCGTAGCGCACCGCCTGCACGAGATCGCCCGCCTGCGACGTAACCGCAATGGCATCCTCATACGCACGGTACGCGGCTGGGTCGAGGCGTAGCGTTTCCTCGACGATCGCCATTGCTCGGCGGCGCGCGGCGCGTTCGGCAGTTTGTGCGAGCGCTGACGCGAAACGGCCGCGTACGTAAGTGTTCATCGGATCCCGCTCAAAAGCGCGCTCAATCCACTGGCGGCTATCGTTGTAGGCACCCGCCATTTCGAGCTCTTGCGCGAGCCAGACCATCACCCGCGCGTCATTCGGATTCAGTTCGAGCGAACGCTCGAATGCCGCAATCGCTTCTTCGGACTGACCCTCGGACTGGCGCCGCAACCCGCGGATCGACCAAGTCTGTGCATGCGTCGGATCTTTTTCGAGTACTGTCTTGATGCCGGTGTCGACCCGTTCTCGTGCGACTTCGCCGTCAAGGTCGCCGTACAAATGAGAGAACCATAGTGCGGCGATGAGTTCGGCACGCGCGGGCAAGTAGTCCGGGTCGAGTTCGACAGCGCGTTCGAGCGCCGAGACCGCCTCCTCGAGATCGCTTGGATTGCGACGCTGCCAAAGTTCGCGACCTTTCAAGAACAGCGCATAGACTTCGGGCTCAGTCGAATCCTGCGGCGCGGGTGCTGCGCTTCCGCGACCCTTAAGCGTCTCGGCGACCGCGGCCGCGATCGTGTCCTGCGTCGCGAAGATGTCATCAGTCGTGCCGGAAAACGTCTTCGACCACAAATGGGATTGGTCGCTCGTGCGGACGAGCTGCGCGATGATCCGAAGTTGATTCCCGACGACTTGCACGCTGCCTTCGAGCACCGCGCCGACGCCGAGCGCAACACCGATGGCGGCGATATCTGCCTTTTGTTCCGCGAGTTGGAACGAACTCGTCCGCGCCGCGACTTTCAGCCCATCGATCTGGGCCAACGAATGGAGGATGGTGTCGGCGATTCCGGTACCGAGGTACGCATGGTCCCCGCCGGCGCTGAAATCCTCGAACGGGAGCACCGCGATCGAATTAATCTCGTCGCCAGTCGCGGCCGCGACCTTGGCTGAATCCTGGCGCGGGTCGAGCACGAACCGGTCGAGCACGAGCACGCCGATGGCCGCGATGACGAGCACGATGACCACTTGGTCGAGTTTCCGCGCCGACTGCTGCAGCGCGGGTTCGCTGCGGTCGACATGTTTTTCAGGCTTGATTCCGTCGGGCGTGACTTCAAACGCCCACGCGAATATCAGCGCCGGAATAAAGCCGACGACGAGCACGATTATGAGTGCGCGCAGCGCCCACGCCGGCGCACCGAACTCCGGTAACACGATGGAGAGCAACTCCAGCGACAGCCATGCGACTGCCGCGTACGCCGCGGCCACGCGGAATACGTTGCGTCGCTTCAGCTCAGTGAGCAGGCTCGCCATCGATTGCGGGACTTAAAAGTCGTCCGTTCGCTCCGGCATGATTACCCAGAGCGCGAGGTAAATCAGAATGCCTGGGAACCCGACGGACAGAATGGAGACGATTACGTACACAACGCGGACGACCGTTGAATCCCAACCGTAATGCTGTGCGATGCCACCGAGCACGCCACCTAGGATTCTGTCGGTTCGGGACCGCTGTAACTTTGCATTCGACATGGCACTCCCCCTTGTTTTCCGCAGTGTATCAAGGCGCAAAACAGGCTAGTAAAAAATGTTTGACATTAAGTCAAAGATTTTTTACATTGTCGCAACTGATACGAGGAGGTGGCCCATGGCCCCAGTTTCGCAATACGAGAGCACCATCTGGAGTTCTCTGATCATCACGGTCGCGGCGGCGGCCTATTTCTTTTCGAGAGTCTTTGGCGCCGAGCTCGGTGGCGAATCGCTAACGGTGGCCGCCATCGCCCGGCTGGGTTTCGCGGTCGTCATCGTCCTGACCGCCGTCGAGATTGCGTTCCAGGTCGCGCTGACCGCCTGGTGTCGCGGTGAGCCACAGACCGACGAGCGCGACCGACTCATCGCGGCGAAAGCGACCCGTAACGCTTACTACGTCCTGGTCACGAGCCTTTTTATCATGGTTGGGCACGTCGGCCTCGCATCGCTCGTGGGGTACATCGACGAGATGTCGATTGGCATCCCCATGGTCATAACACTCACGATATTCGTATTGGTGGTGGCTGAGGTCACGCATTACTCGAGCCGCATCTACTACTACCGACGCGGCTCGTGATCACGAATCGGATCAAGACGCTGCGCTACAGCGCCGGCGAGATGTCGCAGGCCGCGCTCGCCGACGAAGTCGGCGTGACCCGGCAGACCATCAATGCGATCGAGGGGGACAAGTACTCACCGTCCCTCGAGGTGGCCTTCCGAATCGCGGCGGTGTTCGAGGTTCCCGTCGATGAAGTCTTCGCCTGGGAACCCGACTAGTGCCCCCGAAGGTCAGCGAGGAGGCGCTGGGGCTGTTCGAGGCTCAGCAGGACCAGCGTTCCGGAACGCTCAGGGAGGACGAGTACGCGGTCGTACCTAGTCAGCATCGCGAACGATTTTTTCCGCTTGCGCGTCCAATAGTGACCGCTGTGAAAGCCCGGTAGCGAATAGCCATTGAGCTTCAGCAGTGGTTTGAGCTCGGTGTGTTCACGCAGGTCGACGACGCGCGCCGCGTCGAGATCTATCTCCGCGGGTGTAAGCCGCCGCGTGTAGAGCGATGCCGAGACTACGAGCTCGCGGCCGTCAAATGTGACCTCGCGGCGCTTGAGGCTGTGCACCAGGAAGCCCGTGACGGCGAGCGAAATCAGGATCGCGACGAGTCCAATCAGTGCGCGTTCGCCGACGTCATCGTTGATCAGCACGACTGAGACCAGAATGCCGGCAGGAATCGCAATGGCGATGCCTGCAATCGTCACGTAAGTCGCCTTTCCGGGTGGCGGCACTCGGTAGCTCGTGGTCATGCGCTTCTCAAGCTCTGAAGTAATTGCTCGGGCCGTTCGACGCTGACGAGGATTACCGGACCGTCCCGCTCGGGTAGCGCCAGCACGCGCTCTCCGGAGGTCACGAGCGCGAACACGCGGCGGCGAGTGCGTGTCCAGAAGTGTCCGGCTTGGAACCCAATTAACTGGAAGCCGAACAATCGAAGCAGAGGACGCAAATCCTTTCGCTCACGAAGATCAACAATCTCCGCTGCATCTAGGTCAAGCTCGGCGACCGCCTTGCGCCGCGTGTGGAAAGTCGCCTTGACGAGCAGTTCGCGCCCGTCGAAGCGCACCTCACGCACCATGATCGCCGGAATCAACAGCGCAGCGGGCATCAGCGAGACCAGCACCGCCGGCAAAATCCCGAGCACCGTCAGCGGAATGCCGCCCATCGCGAACTTGACGAGGACGCCGAGCGGCAGAAGCGCAGTGACCACCGCTAGCATCGCTATGCTCGGCTTGCGCAAGGGTGCCACTTCGTAGCTTCGTGCGGTCACGCAGGTCGCTTCAGCACGAGTTGAACTGCGCCCGAGACCTGCTTCATCCACATGAGCTCCCAGCCGACCTGGCCGAGCTTGTTCAGCTCGGCCTTCAGGAACTCTGCGTCGACCTTCATCGTCCACACACTGCCCTTGATGTCGACCACGTTGTACTGCCAGCGTTCGTTAGCCATCCCCTTCCTCCTCATTCTTCAACCGGCCTGCTTTCCTCAGCGCTTCCCGCAATACGAATTCGATCTGTGCGTTCAGCGACCGGAGGTCGTCGTCCGCCCAGCGCTGCATGCCCGCGAAGATTCGCGGGTTGATACGCAGCGGGAATGCTTTCTTCGCAGCCATGTTGCTAGTACATCGACCCCGCGTTCACGACCGGCTGCGTCGCCCGATCCGAGCACAGCACGACCAGCAGGTTACTGACCATTTGGGCGCGGCGTTCCGGGTCGAGGTCGATCAAGTCGTTCTTCTTGAGTTCCTCGAGTGCCATCTCAACCATGCCGACGGCGCCCGCGACGATGCGCGTGCGCGCGGCGATGACCGCCGCCGCTTGCTGACGCTGCAACATCGCGCCGGCGATCTCCGGTGCGTACGCGAGGTGGCTGATGCGCGCCTCGAGCACTTCGATTCCGGCGCGGTCGAGTCGCTCCGCGAGCTGCTCGGCGATGTGCGCCGAGATCTCGTTCGCATGACTGCGCAGCGAAATCGTGCCCTCGGTCTCCTGGTCGTACGGATAGCTGGTCGCCATCGCACGCAGCGCCGCCTCGGATTGGATGTGCACGAAGCTCTCGAAGTCGTCGACGTTAAACACCGCTTCGGCCGAATCGACCACGCGCCAAACAACGACGGCCGCGATTTCAATTGGGCTGCCCTCGAGTTCATTGACCTTGAGCTTGCCGGACTCGAAGTTGCGCACGCGCAGGCTGATCTTCTTCGTCGAGTAGAACGGGTTGTTGTAGCGCAGCCCCTGCTCTTTCACGGTGCCGACATATTTGCCGAA
>CAYODZ010000058.1:0-9011 GCA_964402835.1 uncultured Gammaproteobacteria bacterium
TGCGTACACGCCAGGCGCGAGTTCCAGCATGCAGCTCGCAAGAAAGCCGCGGTATCGTCCTGGCGCATTGCGCGTGACGACGAGCGTCATGCTCATGTCGTACCGACCTTGCCGAACAGTGACTTGATGCGATCGATCATCGAGGCGATGACCTGATTCTCGTTCAGCGCCCGAGCCGCGGATCGGCGCGCGTGACGTTCGAGAGGCTCCTTGGGGTTCTTCTCGAACTGCTTCACAGCCCGAAACGCCGCAGGAAGGCAGACGCTTTCTCGATACAGGTCGGCGATATCCAGACAGAAGGCGTTGCTCGAATCCTCGTGAATGAAGCCGAGCTGCGGGATTGTCGACGTTGCCGCCACAGCGATCATGGCCGCCGCACGGATCGCGGCTGACCCGTGGTTCACGGCCTGGTTGACCCGATCGGTTGCTTCGGGATCACTGCGGTCGTAACGCCGCCCCGCCCAGTGCAACCCGAACTGTCGTGCGAGGGTTCTGTAAAGCGTTTTGACGCGCGCCCCCTCGACGCCGCGCAGCACGTTGAGATCGCTTGAAGGCAGCACCTCGCCGAGGCGCCACCCGTACATGCGCCGGGCGACATGCAGCCGCCGCTCCGCATCCGACCACACGCGAACCTGCTCGCGAGCCACGGCGCTGTCGTCTTGCCCGAACGGCATCGACGCGTAGAACCGTACGCCTGCTTCCCCGGTCGCGACGAGCCCCGTGCCATGACGGGCCAACAGTCGTAACGCGTCGTGGCTAATAGTTGCGCCCGGCTCCAGGAAGATGACGCTGACCGTCTGGAAGGGAATGCCGTAATTGCCTGCCGCCAAATCGTCAGACCCAGCGGTGCGAAAGCGGAGCGTTCCGTCCTCGACCGATAGGCTGCCCCGGCGCAGCCAGAAACATCCGTGCCGATCCGCGTGGGGGACTCGTGCGGTCTCGAGGCCAAGACGTCCCTTCAGCACCAGTCCTCCGCTAGGCCCGCTGAGCCCTTCTCGTCGGCGCGAGCATCAGCGCGCCAAAGCCAAAGGCGCGATGGCGGCCGACGCCGTGGGCCAGCCACTTGTGGAACCGTTCCGCATCGACGACGGCAAGCTCGCCTGCGAATCGCACATCCGGCCGCTCGAGACGCTTTGCTTTGCGCTCGCCGCCCTGCGTGCGTCTGACAAGACGCTCCCGGCAGATGGCCACGACCTGAACCTCTTCGAGAGTTGCGCCCGTGGCACCGACCAAGTTGACCTTCGCCGCAATCCAATCCCGGTAGACGTGTTCCCTGGATACCTCGACCTCTTTGCCCACCGCGAAACTTCGGGCCAGGAATGCATCGACTTCTGCCCCGGCGGCATGGCCATTCGTCGCCCGCGCCAGCCGGACGACCGGGCATGCCCGCAACAGGAATCCGAGTCGCCGACCGGCCTCGAACCGTGGCATCTCCTTGCTGGCAATCGAGTGCAGGCCATCGATCGCGGCGAGAAGCGCAGGATCCGCAAATGCGCGCGCGTGCTCGATAAGTGCCGCGGCGTCGCTTCCCGTATAGCCCCACACGTCCATCGTCCGACCGCCACCGCGGATCACGAAAGGGGCCGGCGCACGATCCTGCCACACCTCGCGCATGATGCAATGACAGAGATAACCATCATCGAGATCGCGGAGCGGAAGCGACCGATTCCTCGCAACCGCGACGAGCCTGTCCGCCCGCCACGGGATCTTCACAAGGTGCAGCGGGTCAGGCACTCATCGCCTCCGGCGGGTGGACGTGTCCCTCCCTCATCAGGCGGCGCCCGACGTGAACGCGGTTTCTCCAGTCGCGCTCGTCAGTTGTCGACACGACGCGTGAACCACCGCTGGCGGCAGTCGCATCGTCGCCGTCTGACCAGAACGCAGGCAATGCTCCAGGATCGGCGCGCCTCGACTTCGGTATCGAGGCAAGTGCGCTTACAAGCGAACTACCTTCCACCACATCGAGGAGCAGTGGCGCCGCTGGAAGGCAGCACTTGCGTCCGATGAACAGGGGGCGCGCAGGGCGACGCAGAGCCTCGACGATCGAATCAAGGGACGGCGGCTCCCCGCCAACGACGGTAAGCGTGACGGTATGTACACTGTCCGCACGGTAGTGGCGGTATCGCTGGTGAGTCATTTCCCCGCTGGCGCCCCGGCGGGAGGCGATGTGGCCACGTGTCGTCCAACCGGCTCGCTCGGGTAGCATCCAATCCAGACCGAGGTCCACGGTCTGGTAGTCGACGATCGCCTCTCCACGTCGATCAATCCGAGCTGCGTACCGGAGCCGCTCCTGCAGATCATCCAGTTTCGGGACGTCACGATGGTCCCAGCCCAACGCGTTGGCCATGAGTCCTGTCAGCATCGACAAGGCCGGAAACGGTTGCACCACGCCGTTCTGATCGATAGCCGGCGCGCCAAAGCTGATCAGTGGCGCGTCGAGACGAAGAACCAGAACCCTCATTCCGATACCTGCGTTCTCGTCCAGGCCGCGAGCTGGGCGAGAGTCTTCTTCGCTCCGAACCCTTCCCCGAGAAAACCGTCGGTGGCCAAGCCCGCGTATGAGCGGCGCTCGTTGGTAGCGTACATCGCATCGAGATCGGCAAGGTGCCGCTGCATGGCGCCGTAGGCTTCCTGCAGAAGTGCACCGGTAGAGCGGACAGGCTCGATGAAGGCGTTCTGCAGCGTGCGCGGCTGGGCGGCACCTGCCTCCACCAGGACGAGATGGCTGTACGCGTAGGGAGCCGTGGAACCTCGCTTGGCGCCAGGACTCACCGTCGACATGATATGCACCAACCGTTCAACGACGTCACCGGCCAGGCTGCGATCGTCGCCCAGGTTTCCGACGAGCCCGTCGACATCCACAACCACATAGCCGTAGAAGAGGCCGCTCGTGAGCTCGCTGGCATTGATGTGTCCAGACCCCTGCTCACCTTCCTCCCGAACGAGATCATCGATGGCTGTGAAGTAGTCCGTCTCGGCCATCTGCGCGTGGACGGTCATGGCATGCGCAACATGGATCGCGGCGTCGGTGCGAGACAGAATGTCTCCGGTCACCATTCTGCCGAACAGCGCAGCGCCGAGCCCTGCCTCCAACGAACCGGGCATGAGGGCCTGGAGGTTCTTCCTCAGCTCCTTCTCATTCGTGCGCCGATCGATTTCCTTTCCTGTTCGTTCGGCGTCCCCGCCGGCCGCCTTGATGGCTTCGCGGGCAATCTGACACAGGTAATCGAGCTCCGGCCTGCCAAGGACGGTGACCTGGGCTGTCGCTGCGCTCTTCGGGACCGCAGATGCTTCTTGATCGCTTTTCTGCCTGCCTCCCCTCTTTCCTGCCTTCTCTTGCTTGGCCTCGCTGCCAAGGACCTTCCCAGCGAGCTTCTGTGCGGCGACCAGCGCGAGCGACTCGTCAGTGCCCTCCCTCACGAGCGGATCGACGATAAAGCGGTCGAAGGACACGCGGGAGCGCAAGGATTCGGGTGCGCGGACCGATCTGAGGCTGTTCTCACCGTCGTACACTCGCCAGTGGCGCTTGAGACACTGGGACGAGATCCGGGTCCGGACGCCGCCACCGAATGGCATCCGCTTGGCGAAGCCCGCATCATCCCGATTGAGCAACGACGCCGGGTAGTTGGTGAGCGTGTGAATCTGCAGGAAGCGGGAGGGCATTCGGATCTCCTTAGCCGAGGGCATCACTCAACTGTCGTTACGCGCCAGCGCCCCGTAGTAATCACGTGCGATGTTCCGCCGCACGAATTCGTCGTTGGCACCATCCGCCGACAGGATGAGCTGGGCTGCCCCGGTCCAGTCGACGGACGTTCCTTTCGCCGCCAGGAATCGCGCCAGTCCCGGCAACTCGTCGACCAGACGGTCGGCATTTGCACGGATCAGCCGCGCGAACCGCAGCTCCGAGTACCGCGCCTCGGCTAGCACGTTGCCGAGCCGGTGTCCGGTCTGGTGAAGCGACGCGAGATGAGCCAGACCGGCGATGATCGCCGCCCAGCGCGTCTCGAGGTTGGCGCGCCTCTCGGCATCGCCGGGCAACTGCCCGTCCAGAAGGGCGCCTTCGATCTTGAAGAACGCGCCGGGCGGTCGGCGCGGATCCATTCGACGGAGAGCCGCCACATCGCCCGCAGTAACCACTCCACCGCCCCGGAGCGCAGCGGCCGTCGCAGAAATCAGCGAACCAAGATTCATGGATTCGCGAAGCTCCGGTTGAGTAGTCATGCCGGCGCTCCATCCGTGGTCTCGGGCAGAGCGGTGGCATCGGGAAAGTTCTTCTTCAGGCAGACTCCGAACATCCGTTCGGCATCGCTGATGGCCTTGAATCGTCGCGCATCCGTGGTGGCAGACGAACTGATCGCACGCTGCAGCTCGCTCCAGGCAAGTTCAGCGATCCGCCGATCGAACGCCACGCGCGCATCGCCCTCGGCCATCGTCAACGTCTGGAACAAGTCGTCGAAGAACATCTCATCGATTCGCCCATCGAGATCATCGGGCATAGACTTCCCTCCGGACGCAAGCTGTTTCAAAGCTGGATAGAGAACCTTCCTGCCCATTGTGCCCGCCGCAACAACGCGGGCCGCTGCACGACGCCCCAGCTCAGCGCGCGCTTCAGGTTCACCGAGTCTTCGCCGCGCCGCGCCGGCGAGAACCAGCGCTCGCTTGTGCAGACCTTCGGTCTTCCCTTGGCCGCGGGCAAGGGCCGACGCGACGAAAAGAATCGGATCACCATCGGTGGGCCGTGGTTCTTGGGCTGATGCGGGCTCGAAGTCCCCCTCGAAAAGAAGTCTCGTAAGTAAACGATAGTCGAGCCCTTTGGGACCGACGGTCAGGGCCTTTTGGGTGACCCGTTCGACAGGTATCCACGGATCGCCGACATCCCCGGTGTCAACTTCTGGAAGGCAGCGCCGCGCCTTAGTGGTCGTGTAGAAGCAGGACAGCCTATCACCGCTCGCCCGACATCGAACACGCCAGCAGACTTCGATGAAGTGCGGAGCGAGCTCCCCCATCGCAAGAGAAGTTCGCCCGTCCCACGGCTCGGTCCACACGAGTGCGATTCCCTCGTCGTTGTAGCCACGCCGGACAAGACTCGGCCAGGAGTCCAACAGAACACCGACATCACGCGCGAATCTGGAACTGAGGGATTGGTCAGACGCAAGCCCAACGCGCGGTCGGTTGCCATACCCGCCGTTCATCCTCGCCACGCGGTTGTAACCACGCCCGGGATATCCCTGCATGGTCTGGAGCGTGCAGAGCGCGTACAGCCACGTTTCAGGTTCGTCGCCGTGCATCAATCCTGACTTGACGTCGTGACTCTTCGCGGTGGCCAGGATATCGATGTCATCCGGCGAATCAGCGCTGTTCCAGTCGTCGATCGGCCCTTCAGTTACCGGCGGCTGAAAGAACGCTGGCCTGGAAACGTCCGTCACGACGAGCGTCCACGGCTCGTGCGCACCTTCCGTCAGCGCCAGTAGCAACTGACGCCACCCGTGCTCGGAGACCTGCGGATGCGAGTGCCCGGCCCGCCGGAGGGCAACAGCCGCCAGTTGCGTGAGAAACATGCACCACGGATCCAACTGGTGGGTGCGCACCCGCGGAAAATCGGCCAACTCGCCGCTCGCGAGCCGCGCCAACAGGCCGGGCAGCGTTGCCTGGCCACGCCGCCGCTGGTCGTCTCGCCAGCCGAGGATCGGCTCTACGAGCAGGTCATGGGCCATCGCTCTCAGCAATCTCTTCTGACGACGTTCTGTCGGGTCGAAGCCCGAGGCGATCATATACAAAGCTGGTTGGACCAAACCGAAAATAGGTCACGCCTTCGGCAGTCGAAACGTGCTCCACTTCGGCGTCCACCGACAACCCCCGCGCCCACCAGGGCCGCAGCACGAGTTCCGTGACCGATTCCCCAAAAGGTCCCTCAATGGGCACCGGGAAGCGAACACGGCGGTCGCCCTCGCCCAGACGAGTCAGGATGCGCTGGTCGACTGAGCTGGGAAAGGACGTGTCTGCGTAGGCCTTCGACCAATCAACGAGATTGAGATCGGCGTGACGGCGGTGACCGCGCTCGGCGCCCATCACGTGATTGGCATGGGCCTGCCACCGGCCCCCGCCTTCGGTGACGACGGCGTCAAGGATGCTCGGATGCAAGCAGCTCTCGACCAGGTGGCGATTCATCGCCGGAATCCGCCATTCCGGGTGCTTCTCCAGCAGGCGCCACGTGGCTTCCAGAATTCGGAGGTCGGGGTACACAAGCCCCAAGCCGTGGTAGTTCTGTGGTATGCCGGTCTCGCCGAGCAGGACGGCCAAGTCGCGGCGTGGTGGAACGATGACGAATGCTCGCGGTTTCTCGAAACCCGCAGGCCGCGACCGGCGATGACGATGTAGGCGACCCAGCCGCTGCAGGAGAACGTCGCTCGGACAAAGGTCGGTAAGGAGAACGTCAGCGTCGAGATCCAGTGATTGCTGAACCGTCTGTGTCGCGACGACTATGCAAGCGCCGTCAGGACGATCCTTTCCGATTCGCCGTTCCAGAGCACGATCGAGCGCCTGCCGGTCCGGGCGCGCGAAGAGCGAGTGATGAGGTGCTGCGAAACCGTTGCACGTGAACAGGAAGCGGCGGAGGTCATGCCGCTCCGCCAGCCGCTCGACAGCAATCTGGGTCTTGACACAGTCATTCACCGTGTTCCTGATCACGAGGACCTTGGCACCGCGCATCCCTGCTGCAACTGCTTCCCCGGCCAACTCCTCCGGATTCTCCAACCACGGTCGGATGTTCAGATGGATGGCTCGCTCGACGCTGTCGGACGAGACGGCCACGCGGTGGTCATCCCCAGCGCGATGACTGATAAGCGGATAGGGCGTTGCCTCCGCGTCCGCAAGTGCAGGCGGAGGCGTCCCTTCTCCGGGATCCAACAGTCGCGTACGTGCGTCGCTGCCCAGCGTGGCCGAGAGCAGGATCGCGTGTCCACCAGCCGATCGATGCCGCGCGAGAACCTCCTCGAGAATCCTCGTCATGTAGGCGTCCGACGCATGGACTTCGTCTACAACGAGCAACTGACGAAGCAGGGCTGTCGCACGGAGGTGCGCGTGTCCCACCATCAGCGCGGACAAGAGGACCTGGTCGATGGTGCCGACGACAATGCACCCCGCGAGGTATCGCTTCGCGTTCTCCGCCGCCCAGGCTCGGTGCCGAAAGCGGTCGCTGTCGGGCCAGAGCACTTCGAAGTGCGGGAGTCTGCGTCCTTCGGCATCGTCCACGCGAAGGTACGTCGGGACAGCCAGAACAACCGGCGGTGGTTTCGCGAACGCTCGATTCGCGGATTCGTACACCCGTCGATGCATTTGAGTCGCCGCGGAGCGTGTCGGAAGAGCGAAATACAGGCCGTCAACGAGACCGGCCTCGAACAAAGACACGAAACGGGCAAGGACCGCCTCTGTCTTTCCGCTTCCGGTCTCAGCTTCCAGAATCGTGATGGAACCTTCTTGATCGTGAGGCAGCTCGAGCATGGCGCTCTGAGCCGATCGACGGAGGAACCCCTCCGGCGCTACCCGCGCAAAGGCATCCCCGCCGGACGTGCCCGTCCTGGCGCCGAGGGGAACGTCGAGCGCCATCGCCGCTACAATTTCTCGGGCTCGCCGACGGGAGAAGTCGATGCGGTCCCCATCAGTTGTTTCGCTGAACGGGAAGAACTTGTTATCCGAACCGACCCAGTCAGCGAGCATCACGACGCCCGCCAATGCATGGGAGAAGGCGGGCGCATCGGGCAGTTCCGAGCCGTCGGTCTCGAAGGCTCTTGGAAACCAGGCGCGGGAACGGAAGAGAAGGTCCTCAGCACCTTCCTTGGGGTTCAAACGGCCACGAGGGGTCCACCAACTGCCCTGCCACATCGACTCAGCGACCGTCGCGTCGTAGGGCCGCCCGTGGTGACACAGCGCTGAGATGAGCAGACCTGTGGCGCCGTCGCCCCAAGCAGCAAGTTCGTCCAGGCAGGAAAAAGGCCCTGGCCGGCGAAACAGCGCGCCGAGAGCTTCTCGCACATGACCAGCCCTGGTTCCCAACTCGGGCCTGCCCTTGGCCTGAAATCCGATGTTCACCTTGCCGATATCGTGGAGCGCGGCAAGAACGCAGACTCGAGCCCAGCACGTCTCGGTGAGCGTCCGTCCGGCGAGGCGAGTAAGCCGCTTCCGCCAAAGGGGCAGGCCAACCAACACCTCGGCTACGGCGGCCACGTCGGCGCAGTGGTCCGCGAGCGGGTGCCACTCCAGCACATCACCACCATCGTCGTCTCTACGCAGCTTGCCCCAGAAGGTTGTCGGTTTGCCGTCCAAGCTTTTCTCTCGGATAGCGGCGATCTTGCCACAGCCGAGTCACCGAATGCCGCTCCTTTTGGTCAGCGGCAAGTACGCCAGCGATGCACGAATACCCGGCCGTGCGAGCCTCGACTACAGCGTGGGTCCCCTGCTTGCGGCGAGCTGTCGCTGAAGATCCGGCTCTGCGGGCTACCAAGGCCCAACGGGTATTCTGTGTCAACGGGTACTCTGTTGACTCAGGGAAGAGGCGTGATAGTGGCTAGCGGCGTCGCCGGTCATCACGCGGTGCCGGTCGGCATCCGTCCAGGCGGGTCGCGGCGCATCTCCCGGAGGCGCGCCGACGCCGGCGAGGGTGAGCGGGGACGCCTTGCCGGCGATTGTCTACGAATGCGCACGTAGAACCAGCGAACGCGTCGTGAACAGAGTGAGCCGCGGCCGATCACCGAAGTGAGTTTCCGGGGTTTTCTCCGCGCCTCGAACGATGAATGCGGTCTTCGCGGCTCCGCGTGGGATTTGACACGCGACGGCGGCGTGACCGAGACGCCTAGATACGCGTGGCACAGATCCGGATCGTCGGGTCTGAGGACGCGCGTTCAATCCGCGCGCAGCGTGCGGGCTGGATCGACGTTCGTCGCTCGACGCGCCGGGAGGACGCTCGCCGCGACCACGGCCGCGCCCAGCACCGCCGCGGTGACGGCGATCGCGAC
>CAYODZ010000059.1:0-1807 GCA_964402835.1 uncultured Gammaproteobacteria bacterium
TTGACCGCCGTCGCCCAACGCGTGCCCGGCACGACGATCGCGCGGCTCGCAGAGCAGCGTCTTCAGCGGATGCGCCAAGAGGGTCGGTAAATTCTTCGGATCACGGAGATTTTCCATTCGCTGCAGGGCGAGGCGGACGCGGTCGGCTGGCCGACGGTGTTCGTTCGCCTGACCGGCTGTCCGCTGCGCTGCCAATACTGTGACACCGCCTACGCGTTCCACGGCGGCCGCCAACTCCCTGAATCCGAAGTGCTCGCGAGCGTTGCGGCGTTCGACACGCGTCACGTCTGCGTGACGGGCGGCGAGCCGCTCGCGCAGCCTGAATGCCTGTCGCTGCTGACGGCGCTTTGCGACGCGGGACACTCGGTATCGATTGAGACGAGCGGGGCACTCGACATTGCGGGCATCGACCGGCGGGTCACCATCGTGATGGACGTGAAGACGCCCGGCTCGGGCGAGCAGGCGAAGAACCGAACCGAGAATTTCGCGCACCTGAAACCCACCGACCAGCTCAAGTTCGTGATTTGTGACCGTGCGGATTACGACTGGGCGCTTGAACAAATCGCTGAGCACGCGCTCACCGAGCGCTGCCAGGTACTGTTCTCGCCGTCATTCGGCGAAGTCGACGCCCGCGAGCTCGCGGGCTGGATACTCGAGGACCGTGTGCCGGTGCGCTTCCAGCTGCAATTGCATAAAGCCCTGTGGGGCAACGAGCCGGGTCGATGAGCGCGCGCGATGCGGTCGTGCTGCTATCCGGCGGGCTCGACTCGGCCACCATTCTCGCGCTCGCGCAGGCCCAAGGCTTCCGCTGCCACGCGGTGACCTTCGACTATTGTCAGCGCCACGGCGCTGAAATGGCCGCGGCGGCGCGGATTGCGGCGGACGCCGGCGTCGCGACGCAGCGCGTGGTGCGCATCGACCTCGGCATCATCGGTGGCTCGGCGCTGACGGATCTGGGCATCGACGTGCCGGAAGACGGCGGCGCCGGTATCCCGGTCACTTACGTGCCCGCGCGCAACACGATTTTTCTGTCGTGCGCGCTCGGCCTCGCCGAGGTGCTCGGCGCTCAGGACTTGTTCATCGGCGTGAACGCCGTGGATTTCTCCGGCTATCCTGATTGTCGACCCGAGTACATCGCAGCATTCGAGCAATTGGCGAACCTCGCGACGCGCGCCGGTGTCGAGGGCGGGCGATTTACGGTCCATGCACCGCTGATGACGATGTCGAAGGCCGAGATCATCAAGACGGGCCTCGCGCACGGCGTGGACTACGCGCGCACGGTGTCGTGCTACCGCGCCGATGACGATGGCCGCGCCTGTGGTCATTGCGACTCATGCCGGATTCGCGCGCACGGGTTCGCTGAGGCCGGTATCGACGACCCGACGCGGTACCGCGCGTGAGCGGTTTCCGGTATCATCGCGTCCTTCCATTTGTAAGCAGGGCCGTTAGCTCAGTTGGTAGAGCAGCTGGCTTTTAACCAGTTGGTCGAAGGTTCGAATCCTTCACGGCCCACCACCTTTCACGCCTCCCTGCCGCTCGGCACCAGACCTCGCCGGCTCAGAGGTGATCGCGCTTTGCCTAAGTTCAGTCCCCGTGACAGTAGTGGGGCGCGTTCACCAATTCGCCTGCTCGGTGATGCCTCGCTCACGGGAAACCGTGCGAGTCCACATCGGTATAATCGGCCGTTCATGGATTGTCCGGGGATATCGATGCTGAAGGGTCTGCTGCTGGGTTTTGCGTTTTGCGTGTCGACGGCGGCGGTCGCCGAGCCACTCGAGTACTTCCTCCCGGCAGCTGACGCCGACTA
>CAYODZ010000060.1:0-2239 GCA_964402835.1 uncultured Gammaproteobacteria bacterium
AAGTAGCGGTCGGACGAGCCGTGCTTCTGTGACATCGCGCCGAGTGAGCCCATGCCGCGGTAGGACTTGTACGAGCGGCCCTGATACAGCTCGACCTCGCCCGGCGACTCTTCCGTACCGGCGAAGAGCCCACCAATCATCACACTGTACGCGCCGGCGACAATCGCCTTCGACACGTCGCCCGAATAACGGATGCCACCGTCGGCGATTAGCGGGATGCCCTCTTTCGCGAGTTCGCGTGCGACGTTCGCGACCGCACTGATCTGTGGCACGCCGACACCCGCGATGATGCGCGTCGTGCAAATCGACCCGGGCCCGATACCGACCTTCACGCCGTCAGCACCCGCATCGACGAGCGCACGCGCCGCTTCTGCAGTGACGATGTTGCCGCCGATGATCTGCATGTCGGGGTAGTTTTTCTTGATCCACGCAACGCGATCGAGCACGCCTTTCGAATGTCCGTGCGAGGTGTCGACCACGATGACATCCACACCCGCGGCCACCAGCGAGGCGACGCGCTCTTCGGTGTCGCCGCCGGTTCCTACCGCCGCACCGACGCGCAACCGACCCTGCTCGTCTTTTGATGCGAGCGGATAGTCCTTCGATTTCTGGATGTCCTTGACGGTGATCATGCCGCGCAGCTCGAAGCGGTCGTTGACCACGAGCACTTTCTCGATGCGGTGTTTGTGCAGCAACGTAATCGCCTCTTCGCGACCAGCGCTCTCACCCACCGTCACGAGCTTCGCTTTCGGCGTCATGACCTCTGACACCGGCGCGTCGTAGCGCGTCTCGAAGCGCAGGTCGCGGCTCGTCACGATGCCGGCGAGCTCCTTACCGTCGACGACGGGTACGCCGGAGATGTCATGCGCCGCCGTGAGGTTCAGCACGTCGCGGATTGTCGCGTTCGGACCGACGGTGATCGGTTCGCGAATGACGCCGCTCTCGAATTTCTTGACCATGCGCACGTGCTGCGCCTGCTGGTCGGGCGTCATGTTCTTGTGGACGATACCGATGCCGCCTTCCTGCGCGAGCGAGATCGCGAGGCGGCCCTCGGTCACGGTGTCCATGGCGGCGGAGATGACGGGAATGTTCAGCGAAATTTCGCGCGTCAGCTGCGTGGCGAGCGACACATCGCGCGGTAGAACGTCCGAGTAAGCCGGCTGGAGTAGAACGTCATCGAAAGTGAGCGCTTCTTCGGCCAGTCGCATCGCAGTTCCACCTCGGTAAATCGACGTAGTATATCATCGTGCCCATGGAGACGGAACGCGAAATCTGGACCGTGTCGCGGTTGAACCGCGAGGCGCGCCTCCTCATCGAGACTGGCTTTCGGGTGGTCTGGCTTGAGGGGGAGCTCTCGAACATTGCCCAGCCCGCGTCCGGTCACCTGTACTTCTCTCTGAAGGACGCATCGGCGCAACTGCGCTGCGCGATGTTCCGTAGCCGCCGACAACTGCTGAAATTCAAACCCGCCGACGGCACGCACGTCATCGTCCGTGGCCGTGTGTCGCTCTATGAGCCACGCGGTGAGTTCCAGTTCGTCGCCGAGCACATGGAGGAAGCCGGCTCCGGCGCGCTCCAGCGCGAGTTCGAAAACCTGAAGCGCCGGCTCGACGAAGAAGGCCTGTTCGACGAAGCGTTGAAGCGCACGCTACCCGCGATGCCCGCCCGCATCGGCATCGTGACTTCACCCACCGGCGCCGCGATCCGCGACATCGTCAGCGTGCTCGAGCGGCGCTTCCCGTCGGTGCCGGTGGTCGTTTATCCGGTGCCGGTCCAGGGCACCATCGCACCGGCGCGCATCGTCGCGATGCTGCGGACGGCGGGTGCACGGGCCGAGTGCGACGTTCTGATTCTCACGCGCGGCGGCGGCTCTATCGAGGATCTGTGGGCGTTCAACGACGAAGGTGTCGCGCGTGCGATTCGCGCGTGTCCGATTCCGGTCGTTACCGGCATCGGTCATGAAATCGATTTCACGATTGCGGATTTCGCCGCGGACCGCCGCGCGCCGACCCCTTCGGCAGCCGCCGAACTCGTGGTGCCGGATCGTATCGAGCTGCGGCGACGGCTGTCGGCCCTCTCACGACTTGCCCAGCGCCGAATGGTGCAGCAGATCGCGCGCGACGGCGAACGGGTCCAGTGGCTGGAGGCGCGCCTGAAGCAACTGCATCCGGGTCGCCGCCTGCAGCAACAATCCCAGCGGCTGGATGAAATGGACCAACGATTGGCGCGCGCGTTGCGG
>CAYODZ010000061.1:0-13979 GCA_964402835.1 uncultured Gammaproteobacteria bacterium
TTCCTCGTGACTCGCGCGGCCGATTGCCCAGCACAAAGCACGCTCGCGAATTTTCTCGGCGAGGACTTCGCGGCGCGCGGCCGTCAGGAGCTTCGAATCCGTGAGGCCGCGAATCCTCGGCTTCGACGGATCGAAGATGACCGCGCACGCGATAACCGGCCCGGCGAGCGGCCCGCGCCCCACCTCGTCCACCCCCGCAACGTGACAGACGGGGTCAGGCACCAACGGGACACGCGCCGTCATGGCATGTCCCCTTGGTGCCTGACCCCATGCGTCCCTTTGGAGGCAATAGCGAGGACGGCGGCAGCGGCGCGTTCATCCGCGCCGGTCTTCAGCTGGTCGCGTACGCGCGCGAACGCCGATTGCTGCGCGGCGCGCGCATCGCCATCTTCAATCAGTAGACTCAACGCGACCGCGAGTCGCTCGGCCGTGGCGTCCTGCTGCATCAGTTCCGGCACGACGCGCGCGCCGGCGAGCAGGTTCGGCAACGAGAAGGTATCGATTCTAAGAAGGCCGAACGCACGCAGCACCCACGCGGTCAGGGGCGCGAGCCGGTAGGCCACGACCATCGGGCGGTCGAGTAGCAGGCATTCGAGCGTGGCGGTCCCGGACGCCGCGAGCACGACGTCGGCGGCCTCGATGATTAGCCGTGAGTCTTCACGTGACATGACCACGGGAACACCCGGCGCGTGACGCTCACACGCACGCGCGAACTGCGCGGCAAGCCGGTCGTTGACCATTGGCGCGACGACGCGGTCGACGCCGAGCTTGCCGATCGCACCCGCGAACGCCGCGGCGTGATTCTTGAGCTCGCTGCTGCGGCTACCCGGCAACACCGCGACGACCGGCGCATCGCCGGCAAAGCCGAGCCGCTCGCGCGTCGCGGCGCGGCGCGCCTCGTCGAACTCGAGCCGGTCCGCGAGCGGATGACCAACGAACTCGGCAATCCCGTCGTAATACGGGGGCTCAAACGGCAGCAAGCAGAGCACCCGGTCCGCGGCGCGCGCAACAGTCGCGACACGACCCGGGCGCCACGCCCAGACCGTCGGGCTCACGTAATGCACGGTGCGCAGGCCAGCCCGCCTAAGGCCCGTCTCGACCGGGAGATTGAAATCAGGGGAGTCGATGCCGACGAAAACGTCGGGGCGCCATTCGGCCATCGCATCCACGAGTTGGCGTCGCACTTTCAACAGCCGTGGCAAGCGACCGAGAACTTCGAACAAGCCCATGACCGCGAGCTCGTCGGAGTCGAAAAGCGGGGTGACGCCCGCATCAACCATGCGCGGCCCCGCGATGCCACGGAACTCCGCCTCGGGATGATGCGACTTAATGGCGGTGACGAGCCCGGCGCCGAGGATGTCGCCCGACGCCTCGCCAGCGACGATGCCGATCTTCATACGCTAACGGACGATGCTGCGCGTCGCGCGCGCGAAAAAAGCGGCGAAGAGTTCGAGTTCCGGTTGCGTCTGCGCGAGTTCGGCGATCCGCTTCCTCGCCTCTTCGAGCTTCAGCTTCTCGCGATACAGCCAGCGGTATGCCTGCTTGATCGCGCGCATCTGGTCGAGCGTGAAGCCGCGGCGACGCAGACCTTCGCTGTTGATGCCGTGCGGGTCTGCCGGGTGGCCGGCGACGGTCACATACGGCGGCACGTCGCGCGTGACGCCGCAATCCATCCCGCAGAACGCGTGCGCGCCGACGTGGCAGAACTGATGAATTTTCGCGAAGCCGCCGAGAATGGCGAAATCATCGACGTGCACGTGGCCCGCGAGCGTCGCGCAGTTCCCAAGAATCACGTTGTCACCCACGACGCAATCGTGCGCGATGTGCACGTACGCCATGATCCAGTTCTTGTTGCCGATGCGCGTGACGCCCGCGTCCTGGGTCGTACCGCGACTCACCGTGCAGTATTGGAAGAAGGTATTGCCGTCGCCGATTTCGAGCCGCGTTGGCTCGCCCGCGTATTTCTTGTCCTGCGGTGCGATACCGAGTGACGAGAACGCGTGGACTGTGTTGTCGCGTCCCAAGGTCGTCGGACCCTCGATGACGACATGCGGGCCGATGGTGCTGCCCGCCCCGATCTCGACGTCGGCGCCGATCACGCTGAACGGGCCGACGGTCACGCCGTCGGCGATACGCGCGCCGGGGTCAACGACCGCGCGCGAATCAATCACTCGAACGCCCGAGCCGCGCACATGAGCTGCGCATCGCAAACAATTTCGCCGTCGACGAGCGCGTTTGCCTCAAATTTCCAGATGCCGCGCGAGTGTCTTAGGAGCTTCACCTCCATGCGCAATTGGTCGCCGGGCTCGACCGGCTTGCGGAAGCGCGCGCTATCGATGCCGACGAAGTAGTACAGCATGTTGTCCTCGGGCGCAGCGCCCACCGTCTCGAATGCGAGCAGGCCCGTTGCCTGCGCGAGCGCCTCGAGAATCATCACGCCGGGCATCACCGGCCGGTGCGGGAAGTGGCCGGGGAAAAATGGCTCGTTGATGGTCACGTTCTTGATCGCGACGAGCGACTCGCCCTTCTTGCACTCCAGTACGCGGTCGACCAGCAGGAACGGGTACCGGTGCGGCAGCTGCTTCAATATGTAATGGATGTCCATGGTCAGTCGTCCTTGCCGAGTTTCTTTTCAAGTGCGGCAACGCGCTTCGCGATGGTATCGAGGTTTCTGAAGCGCGCCCCGTTGCGGCGCCAGTTCGGCAGCGTGTCGAGCGGCAGGCCGCTCGCGTACTGCCCAGGCTGATGGATGTCGCTCGTGACCATCGACATCGCCATGATCATCACGTCGTCACAGATGTTCAGGTGACCCGAGATGCCCGATGCCCCCGCAATCATGCACCGCTTACCGATTGTGGTACTGCCCGCGATGCCGACGCAACCCGCGACCACGGTGTGGGCGCCGATGTGCACGTTGTGGGCGACCATGATGAGGTTATCTAGCTTAACGCCCTCCTCGAGCACCGTGTTCTCGAGGGCGCCACGGTCGATGGTGGTATTCGCACCGACCTCGCAGTCGTCGCCGATCTGAACGATGCCGAGTTGCGGGACCTTGATCCAGCGACCGCCGTCGTTCGCGATGCCGAAACCGTCGGCGCCGATGACGACACCCGGGTGCAGGATCACCCGCGCACCGATTTGACAGCCATGCATTACCGTCACGTTCGCAACGAGCCAACTACCTGCGCCGATGGTGACGCCCGCGCCCACGACACAGCCGGGGCCGATACACGCATCGGTCGCAACATCCGCCGTTGGATCGACGACTGCACTGGGGTGGATGCCGGGCGTCCAACGCACCGGCGCGAGGCGCTGAGCGACTTTCGCGTACGCGACGTACGGATCTGCCGAAACCATGACCGGCACGGGTGACTCATCGGCATCGGCGACCGTGATGATGACCGCCGCCGCGCGCGTACCTTCTAGGAATTTGCGGTACTTGCTGTTCGCAAGAAAGGTGATTTGGTCCGGGCCCGCACCGGCCAGCGTGCCCACACCGGTCACCTCAGCATCGGGCGCCCCGCGCCACTCGCTGCCGGTCAGTTCGGCGAGCTCGGCGACGCGGACGCCCATGCCGTCAGTTTTTCGCGCCGAGCGCCTGGAGCCTTGCCAGGACGGCGTCGGTCACGTCAATCCGCTCACTCGCGTAGATCACGCCTTCGACCATCACGAGGTCGTAGTTCTGTTCGCGCGAGTACGCTTGTATCTCCGACAGGATCAGCCGCTGCAGTTTGCTGAGCTCTTCGTTACGACGCAGGTTCAAGTCTTCCTCATATTGGGAGACGTTGCGCTGCAAATCACGCTGGCGGTTTCGCAAGTCGCGCTCGAGCGCCATCGCTTGCTCCTGATCGGCGAGCACGTCGGCTTCGCGCGTGAGTCGCTCCTGAAGCCGCTGCACCTGTTCCTGCTCCGCAATCAGTTCGCGCTGACGCGATGCAAATTCGCGCTCAAGCGCGGTACTCGCCGTCTGCGCCTGTGGCGCTTTCGCACGCAACTCGGCGAGATCGGCAACGCCGACTTTCAGCGCCTGAGCGGATGCGTAGCCCGGGGCCAGCGCGAGTAATCCAGCGGCCAACAGCATCGGCCACTTCAATTGAAATTTCATACGACCTCCATGTTTCAGAATGACGAGCCGAGCGAGAACTGGAATACCTCAGTCTCGTCGCCCACCTCATCGTTGATTGGACGGGCAAGACTGAACCTCATGAGCCCCATAGGTGCCAGCCAGGAAACCGAGATGCCGGTGGACATGCGTAGCTCGCCCACATCGAATGCCTCACGCCCCGCGAACACATTACCAACATCATAAAACAAACTGAAGCGCATGCTGTTCTCTACGCGCTCGAAAGGCGGCTTGATGACGAGTTCGGTCTGGTTAGACACCCGAATGTTGCCGCCAAAGGGCCGGCCGAGTGAATCCTGCTGCCCGAGCCAGTTATCCCGGAATCCACGGACGGAATCGGGGCCGCCCGCGTAGAAATGCTTGTACGGCGGAATCCCCGAGGTATCACCGAAGCCCTTGCCGAGGTTGAGCTCCGAGCGGACCATGAGCGACATCTTCCCCGTCACCGGGAAATAGCTCTGGTTGATGAGCGTCGTCGTCGCGTAGGTCAGCTCGCTCGGTGGCACCGCGAGCTCGAAGCCGATGCGCTGCAGATGACCGGAATCCGGGAACAGGCCACGGTTGCGCGTGTCCTTCACCCAACCGCCGGTCAATTCGAGCGTCTTGAAGCGCGTTCCCCACAATGACTCGGTCGGGAACGTCTCGTTCAATTCCTCGAAGGTGTTGCCGTTGCCGGGGTTCTGGACCCAGCTCCGCATTTCGTCGGACGAGAAGAACGACGCGATGAGTTCCGTCTGCCGGACCGACAGACCCACATTGAACGCGTTGTATTCCGTAATCGGCACCGAATAGCTGAGGTTCGCCCCGTACGAATTCATGAACAGCGGTGAGCCGCGCGCGAAGATCTGGTCCGCTTCTTGGAAGAACACGCCCCACGTGCGGCCAATCCCGTTCACGGTGTGGTACGGGTCGGTGAAGCTGAACTGGTACGACTGGCTGTACGCGCTCCGGTTCAAGTCGATGTTCGCGCGCTTACCCTCGCCGAGGAAATTCGCGTGGGTGACGCCTGCGTTGACCATCAACCCATAACCGCCCGAATAGCCGAGGCCGACGTTGAAGTTACCGGGCGTCCGCTCCTTGATCTCGACTTCGATGTCGGCGAGGTCCGGCTGACCGGGCACCGGCACCGTCTCCACTTGAACTCGCTCCACCCACGGCAGCCGTTGCAGGCGCGTCTTGGATCGCTCGATGGCCGACGTACGCAGCCAACCACCCTCTTGTTGACGCATCTCGCGGCGGAAGGTTTCGTCGTTCGTGGTATCGCCGCCGGTGAAGTTGATGCGGCGCACGTACACGCGGCTGCCCGGTTCAAAGAACAGCAGCAGGTTCACGATCCGGTTTTCTTCATCCACTTCGGGGACCGGCGTGATGCGTGACTGCGCATAGCCCTCTTCACCAAGCCGGGCCGACAGCAAATCGGTCGTCGTCGTGATGGTGCCGCGGCTGAACACGTCGCCCTGCTTCATCAACACCAACGGACGCAACTCGGATTCTTCGATAATCATGTTGCCGCCGAGTTCGACGGTGCCAATCGTGTAGAGCTCGCCCTCAATCACGTTGACCGTCACGAACACATGTTGCTTGTCCGGCGAGATCGCGACCTGAATGGAGTCGATGTTGAAGTCGGCGTAGCCCTGGTCCATATAGAACGAACTGACCGACTCAAGGTCGCCTTCGAGTTTCTCTCGCGAATATTGGTCGTCCTGACGCAGCCAAGACAGCCAGTTCCGTTCGCTGAGTTCCATCTCCCGACGCAGGCGCGCGTCGGTGAATCGATCATTGCCGACGAAGTTGATGTCCTTGATCAGCGCGACCTCGCCCTCACTGATCAGAATGGTCACGGCAACCATGTTGTTCGCGAGCTCGGTCACCCGCGTATCGACGCGCATGCCGTACTTGCCGCGATTGAAATATTGGCGGCGCAGTTCGAGTTCGACGTTTTCGAGGACGGCGCGGTTAAAGATGCGCCCTTCGGCGAGGCCGACACCGCGCAGTACGTCGCGCATGTCGTCGTCTTCGATGTCCGTGTTGCCGCTGACGGTGAAGCTCGCGATGGTCGGACGCTCGACAACCGCAACGATGAGCGTGTTGCCGTCGCGCCTGAACTCAACGTCGTGGAAGAAGGTGGTGTCGAACAGCGCGCGCATCGCTTGCGCGGCGCGGCGTGGGGTCAGCTCGTCGCCGATGTTCAGCGGCAGGTAGTTATAGACAGCGCCATCGGTGATGCGCTGGAGGCCGACAATCTCGATATCCTCGATGACAAAAGATTCCTGGGCCGCGCCCGCGACACTCCAGGCGAGACACAAGGCCGTCAGCAGCCACTTCAATGCATTTCCCCTATCCAAGGATTCGAGCCAGATCGTTAAAGATGGCCAGGCTCATGAGCGCGGCGAGCAATCCGATGCCAACGCGTTGGCCGAGGGCTTCGGCCGCTTCAGACGCCGGACGGCCCGTCACCAGTTCGGCCAGATGATACACGAGATGACCGCCGTCCAATATCGGAATCGGCAGCAAGTTGATGATTCCAAGGCTGATACTGACGATAGCCATGAACATAAGAAACGGTATCAGACCAATTGACGCGGTCATGCCCGCGAACTGGGCGATGTTGATCGGCCCGGAGATGTTTTTCACCGACACGTCACCGGTGATCATCCGACCGAGCATCTTGACCGTGAACACCGACATCTCTGCAGTCCGGGCAATGCCGTGGCCCAACGCGGGCAGCGGCGCGTAGCGCAGCTCTGCGCTCATACCCTCGAAAAGGTCGTCAGGGACTCGCACGCCCGCGCCCATGCGACCGGCACCGTCGTCGCCCCGCCCGATGGCAACGGTGAGGTCGGCCGATGGGTACTCACCGCGTTCGACCGACAGCGTCGCTCGCGTCTCCGGCGCTGCACGCACGCGCTCCACCAAGTCCACCCAGTCGGTGACGGGCTCGCCATTGAACGCGACGACTTCGTCGCCAATTCGGAGCCCCGACTCGTAGGCGGGACTTTCATACTCGATGTTGCCGATGACTGCCGGCAGGACCGGCGTCCACGGCGTGATACCGAGCCCCGGCAACAACGCGCCCGGTTCAGTCAACGGCCGCGGCTCACCCGCATCGAGATTCAGCGTACGGCGCACCCCGCGCGCGTCTGCGACCTCAACAGGGAACGGCTCACCAGTAATGACGCCGTCGAGCAGTGCGAGCATCGCCGCTTCCCAGGTCGGGGTGTCGGTGTCTCCAACGCGGACCAGCTGGTCATCGCGCTGAAGGCCCGCATACGCGGCCGGCGTGTCGGGCGCCACTTCGCCGACCAGCGGCTTTATGCCGTCCATGCCGACCATGAACATCAACCAATACACGAGAACCGCGAACGCGAAATTCGCAGCCGGCCCCGCGATCGAGATCGCAATCTTGCGTGACGGACGCGCGCTTCGAAACGCGGCCTCATCCATCTTCACGTAACCGCCGAGCGGGATGCGTGCGATGACGTACTCGGTGCCATCGGGCGCGGTATGCGACCAAATCGGTTTGCCGAAGCCCACTGAGAACCGCTCGACGAAGACGCCGCAGCGGCGCGCGACCCAGAAATGTCCGTACTCGTGCAGCGTGACCAACACGCCGAGGGTCACGATGAACGCGAGCAGCGAGACGAGGACGCTCAATGTGCGGCCCGTCGCACTTCGCGCTCCGCGACTTCCCGCGATTCGGCATCGACAGCGAGTACCGCGTCGAGGTCATCGGCGCGCCCTGCGCCGACCGCGGTGAGCGTCGCGCGAATTACGCGTGCGATTGCGGTGAAGCCGAGGCGCCCGTCGAGAAACGCATCGACGGCGATTTCGTTCGCAGCATTCAAGACCGCGGGTGCGCAACCGCCGTCTGCGAGCGCATCGAAGGCAAGCTGCAGACACGGGAAGCGGCCGTGGTCTGGCGCGCTGAACTCGAGCCGCGCGAGCGCGGCGAGGTCGAGGCGTTCCACGCCCGCGTCAATACGGTCCGGCCATGCGAGTGCGTGCGCAATCGGCGTGCGCATGTCCGGATTGCCGAGCTGCGCGAGCATCGAGCCGTCGGCGTACTCGACGAGCGAGTGCACGATGCTCTGCGGATGCACGACCACCTCGACCTGATCCGGCCGCGCGTCGAACAACCAGCAGGCCTCGATCACCTCGAGTCCTTTATTCATCATCGTCGCCGAATCCACTGAAATCTTTTTCCCCATCACCCAGTTGGGATGTGCGACCGCCTGTTCGGGCGTGACGGTCGCAAGCTGTGCGAGCGGCCAATCACGAAACGGCCCACCCGATGCGGTCAACAGGATGCGCCGCACGCCCGCACCCTCAAGGCCTGCCGCGCGCGGATGCGGCAGGCACTGGAACACCGCATTGTGTTCCGAATCAATCGGCACGATTTGCGCCCCACTCGCACGCACCGCATCGAGGAACAGCGCACCCGACATCACGAGCGCCTCCTTGTTCGCGAGTAGCACCCGTTTACCCGCGCGCGCCGCCGCAAGCGTCGGCAACAAGCCCGCCGCGCCAACGATGGCCGCCATCACGACATCCGTTTCCGACGCCGCAGCGACCTCGGCCAACGCATCGGGTCCCGCCATGACCAGCGTGTCGCCACCGTCCTCGGTCAGCGCCGCGGCGAGATGCTCCGCCGCCCGCTCATCTCTCATGACCGCGATTTTCGGCCGATGTTCCCGGCACAGCACCGTCATTTGTGCCCAATTGTCGTTTGCGGTCAGCGCATGGACCTCAAACCGGTCCGGATGACGCGCAACCACGTCGAGCGTGTTGCGACCGATAGTGCCGGTCGCGCCGAGGATGGTCAGGCGAGCCATAGCATGCTGCCGACGAACAGGGGTCCCGCAGACGTCAGCGAGTCAATACGGTCGAGCAGCCCGCCATGCCCGGGGAGTAGCGTGCCGCTGTCCTTCACTCCGTGGTGACGCTTGAACATCGATTCCGCGAGGTCGCCGACGATGGATAACGCGACCGTTGCGAGCGAGAGCACCGCGAACACCACCGGCCCACCGAAGTCGAGCGAGAAATAGAACCCCCCAAGAATGACGAAGCCCGCGGCGACGAACGCCCCAGCGACGCCCTCCCAGGTCTTGCCGGGGCTCACCCGCGGCGCGAGCTTTGTCTTCCCGAATGCGCGGCCGAAGAAATACGCGCCGATGTCGGCGAGCCAAACGAGTGCGAGGAGATACAGCAGGCGCCACGGTCCGAATTCATCCCAAGTATGGAGCGCGGTCAACGCCGCAAACGCCGGCACCAGCGTCAGCAGGCCGCACAGGCCGGCATGCGTACAGCCCGGATCCCGCGCAGGGCCCAGCACGAGCCATGCCAGCGCGAACACCCACCACGCGAGCGACACCACAATTAAATACACAAACGCGTGACTGTCGACGGCCATCCACGCACCAGTCGCGAGCACCAGCGCGCCAGCGATTGCGGTGTACAGCACGCGGCCCCGGCGCGATGCACAGCCCATGAGCCCGCTCCACTCCCACGCGGCGCCGACGAACACCGCGCCGACCAAGAATTCGAACGCGACCGGCGGCGCCAAGAACATGACCGCGAGCACCGGGGGCGCAACGACCAGCGCGGTCAGAATACGGGCTTTAAGCATCTTGCACCCCACCGAAGCGGCGCTCGCGTCTTGCGTAGGCGGCTAGCGCCGCGTCGAAATCTGCCGCGCCGAAGTCGGGCCACAGCGTGTCGGTGAAGTACAACTCGGTATACGCGAGATGCCAAAGCAGGAAGTTCGACAGGCGCTGGTCACCCCCGGTGCGGATGAACAAATCCGGTTCCGGCATGTCGGCGAGATACGCGGCGAGCGCTTCCTCGTCGATCGCGTCCGGCGACAGCTCGCCCGCGGCGACGCGCCGCGCGAGTTCGCGAGCGGCGTTCACGATCTCCCAGCGTCCGCCGTAGTTGACGGCGACGTTGAGGTCGAGGCGCGTGTTGTCCGCCGTCAGCGTCATCGCCTTTTCCATCTCGCGTTGGAGTTTTGCACTGAACGCAGCGCGGTCACCGATGAAGATCAACCGAACACCGTTTTCGTGCAGTTTCTGCACTTCGGCGCCGAGCGTCGAGACGAACAGCTCCATCAGGCGGCTGACTTCGGTCGGTGGGCGGCGCCAGTTCTCGCTCGAGAACGCGAACAAGGTCAGCGCGTGGACGCCGTGTCGAACGGCGGCCTCGATGACAGCACGGGTGGATTTGACGCCGGCCTGGTGGCCGGCGTGGCGCGGTCGGTGACGGCGACGCGCCCAGCGCCCGTTACCGTCCATGATGATTGCCACATGGCCCGGTACGGACACTGTCAGATCTCGATGAGCTCGGCTTCCTTCGCGACCAGCAGCTGGTCGACTTCGGCGATGAAGCGGTCGGTCAGTTTCTGGATGTCGTCGGCGGCACGACGCTCGTCGTCTTCCGTGATTTCCTTGTCCTTGACGAGATTCTTGAATTCGTTGTTCGCGTCGCGACGGATGTTGCGGACGGCGATGCGCGCATTCTCACCCTCGGACTTGACCACTTTGATCAGCTCGCGGCGGCGCTCCTCGGTCAGGACCGGCAGCGGCACACGGATAATCGTCCCGGCGGTTGCCGGCGTGAGCCCGAGGTCGGACTTCATGATCGCCTTCTCAATCGGGCCGACCATGTTCTTCTCCCACGGCGAAATCATCAGCGTACGCGCGTCCGCCACGGTCACGTTCGCGACTTGGTTCAGCGGCATCGGGCTGCCGTAGTACTCGACGGTGATGTGATCGAGCAGGCTCGTGTGGGCACGACCGGTGCGCAGCTTGGTCAGTTCACCCTTCAGGCTCTCGATGCTCTTGGCCATCCGGATCTCGGCGTCGCGTTTGATGTCTACAATCATGCGGCGTCTCCGTTGTCTACGATGGTGCCGACCGTCTCGTCGCCGCGGATGATGCGCATCAGGCCGCCCTGACGGTTGATGTCGAAAATGCGCAGCGGCACGTTGTAATCGCGGCACAGCACAATCGCGGTCGCGTCCATGACCATCAACTTATCGGCAATAACCTGGTCGTACGAAAGACGCTCGTAGCGCTTCGCGTTTGGATTCTTATGGGGGTCGGAGTCATACACGCCGTCGACCTTCGTCGCTTTGAGCAGCAGGTCGGCGCCGATCTCGACGGCGCGCAGGCTCGCGGCAGAATCGGTGGTGAAGAATGGATTGCCAGTGCCGGCCGCGAAAATCACGATGCGGCCTTTCTCGAGGTGACGGACCGCACGCCGGCGGATGTAGTCCTCGCAGACCTCGTTGATGCGCAGCGCCGACATGACGCGCGCGAAGATGCCAAAACCCTCAAGCGCATCCTGCAGCGCGAGTGAGTTCATCACCGTCGCGAGCATGCCCATGTGGTCGGCGGTCACGCGGTCCATCCCCGCGCCCGCGAGGCCGGCCCCGCGGAAAATGTTGCCGCCCCCGATCACCACGCCGACCTGGACTCCGGCCGCTGCGACTTCCTGGATTTCACTGGCTAAGCGTTTGATGACTTTGGGATCGATGCCGTAATCGGCCTCGCCCATCAGCGCTTCACCGCTGAGCTTCAGGAGGATTCTTTTGTATTTTGGGTCGCTGTCGGGCATCCGGCCGATTCTACCCTAGAGAAAAGCTGATGTGGGAGCGATGACGCTCGGGTATGACAGGTGGGAGCGACGCTCTCGGCGTCGCGATGAACGAAGCCGCAGTGGCCCGCCCAATCGCGACACCAAGAGTGTCGCTCCTACCTTAAACTTTCGAGGCTTTTCTTACTTCTTCCGCGAAGTCCTCGGTCTTCTTCTCGATGCCTTCGCCGACTTCCATGCGCACGAACGAATTCACGGTGCCCTTCTGGTCGGCGACGAGCTTACCGACCACCATATCCGGGTCCTTCACGAACGGCTGACCCGACAGCGTGATTTCGGCCAGGAACTTACGCAGACGACCCTCGACCATTTTCTCAATGATGTTCGCGGGCTTGCCTTCCTGCTGCGACTGCGCAGCGATGATCTCGCGCTCTTTCGCAACGATCTCGGCCGGCACGTCGGCATCGCTGACGCACACCGGACGGCTTGCGGCGACGTGCATCGCGAGGTCGCGCGCAAGTTCGTCGGTACCGCCGGTCAGGTCAACGAGCACACCGATGCGCGTTCCGTGCATGTAGGTGCCGATGCGGTCACCCTGCGCGGTCATGACTTCGGCACGGCGCACCGTGATGTTCTCACCGATTTTCGCGACGAGTTCGCGGCGCGTCTCTTCGACCGTGCTGCCGCCGATCTTCAGCGCGAGCAGTGCGTCGAGGTCGGCCGGGTTGTGCTCAAGCGCGGCCTTCGCCACCGATTCGGCAAACGCGATGAAGTCCGCGCCGGTCGCGACGAAGTCGGTCTCGCAGTTCACTTCGACCATCGCGGCGCGGCGACCGTCGGCGGCCACCTCGATCACGATGGTGCCCTCGGCCGCGACGCGACCGGCCTTCTTGTCGGCCTTCGCGAGACCCTGCTTACGCATCAGCTCCGCGGCGGCGTCGAGATCACCGTTGGTCTCAACCAGCGCTTTCTTGCATTCCATCATTCCCGAGCCCGTGCGCTCGCGGAGTTCCTTCACCATCTGTGCGGTTACTGCCGTCATCTGGATTTACCTCAACATTCGATGTGTCATGTGGGAGCGACGCTCTCGGCGTCGCGATGAACGAAGCCGCGGCGGCCGAATCATCGCGACACCAAGAGTGTCGCTCCTACCTGAAATTACTCGGCCTTGCTGGCGGCCTTTTTCTTTACGGTGGCCTTCTTCTTCACCGTCGCCTTCTTCTTCGGCGCAGCGGCAACCACCGTATCTTCGTCGGCGCTGGCCTCGGCCGCGGCGGGCTCTTCGGCCTTGGCTTTCGGTGCTGCTTCCGGCGCGTCAGCGGCCTTCGCAGGTTCGGCCTTCGCCTTCGCCGGTGCCTTCTTCGTGACTGCACGCTTCGGCGCGGCCTTCTGAGCCTTCGGGGTACCACCCTCGTCAAGCTCGACGAACTCATCGGTGCTGTTCGCGAGTTGCGGCAGCGAGTCGACGCCGGTCAGCACGGCATCGGCGATGCCGGCCGAGTAAAGCTCGATGGCGCGAATCGCGTCGTCGTTGCCCGGGATGACCCAGTCGGCGCCTTCCGGCGAGTTGTTGGTGTCGACCACGGCAATCACGGGGATGCCGAGCTTCTTCGCTTCTGCAACGGCGATGCGCTCGTGACCGACGTCGATGACGAACAGCGCATCGGGAAGCGTGGTCAGCTGCTTGATGCCGCCGAGGCTCTTCTCAAGCTTCTCCATCTCGCGGCGACGCATCAGCGTCTCTTTCTTGCCGAGCAGATTGAAGCCGCCTTCCTGCTCCATTTCCTCGAGGTCGGTCAGACGCTTGATCGACAGCTTGACCGTCTTGAAGTTGGTCAGCATGCCGCCGAGCCAGCGCTGGGTCACGTACGGCATGCCGCAGCGGGCCGCTTCGCGCGCCACGACTTCACGCGCAGCGCGCTTCGTGCCGACGAACATGATTTTGCCGCGGTTCGCGATCAGGCTCGCGACGAAGTTCTGCGCCTCGATGAACATCGGGAGCGACTTCTCGAGATTGATGATGTGAATCTTGTTGCGTTCGCCGAAAATGAACGGTTTCATCTTCGGGTTCCAGAAACGGGTCTGGTGTCCGAAATGGACGCCCGCTTCCAGCATTTGCCGCATGGAAATGCTAGCCATTACTGTTTCCTCATTGTAGGGGTTTGGCCTCCATGTACCCTCACCCGACGACCCCTTTCGGAGCACCCCGTGGGTGTGCCGGTACATGTGTGGTTTGCCTTTATGGCGCGCGCTTTATACCATA
>CAYODZ010000062.1:0-55494 GCA_964402835.1 uncultured Gammaproteobacteria bacterium
CCGAACCTCGGCAAGAAGTCACTGACCGAAATCAAGGATGTGCTTGCGAACCTGGGCCTGACCATGGGTAGCAAGCTTGAGAATTGGCCGCCGTCGGGCCTGCGTCGCCCGGGCGAGGAGAAGCTCCATGCGTCATCGTAAATCCGGCCGTCAGCTGTCGCGCAACAGCAGCCACCGTGCGGCGATGTTCCGCAACATGGCGGCATCGTTGCTGCGTCACGAGACGATCAAGACCACGCTGCCGAAAGCCAAAGAACTGCGTCGTGTCGCCGAGCCGCTGATTACGCTCGCGAAATCCGACAGCGTCGCGAACCGTCGCCTCGCGTTTGATCGGCTGCGTGACCGTGACATCGTCACGAAGCTGTTCACCGACCTTGGGCCGCGCTTCACCGACCGCCCGGGTGGCTACCTGCGCATCCTGAAGTGTGGTTATCGCACTGGCGACAACGCACCGATGGCGCTGGTTATGATGGTCGACCAGCCTGAGCCCGCCGATGCCGAGGCCAGCAAGTAAATGTTGGAGCGGCGCCATTGCGCCGCGATGATGGATTTGCAAAGGCCGGCCTAAAAACCGGCCTTTTGCTTATGGAGGCTTCGATGCCCGCGGTTCAGACTGAGGTAAATCGTGGCGCGAAGGCGCCGCTCCTACAATCGGTGTGCTTATGATTGTCCTCTTTAGCGATTTCGGCCTGGATGGACCGTACATCGGCCAGATGAAGGTCGCGATGCTGAAGCTCGCGCCGACGGTGCCGGTCATCGACTTGTTTGCCGATCTCGCGCCGTTCGACCCGCGATCCGCAGCGTATGTGATACCGGCGTATACGGCAGGGTTTCCCGAGGACACCGTCTTCCTCTGCGTCGTCGATCCAGGAGTGGGTGGCCCCCGTCGGCCGTTCGTGCAGCGGTCGCGCGGGCATTGGTTCGTCGGCCCGGACAACGGCCTGCTCGACGTCGAGGCGGGGCGCGACCCGGCTACGCGGCGCTGGGAGATCGCGTGGCGCCCGACGGTACTCTCTGCAAGCTTCCACGGCCGCGACTTGTTCGCGCCCGTCGCGGCGCGGCTCGCGTCCGGCGAGTCGCCGGAGGCAATCGGCTGCATGCCCATCGAAGACCCGCCACCGGCAGTGCCGCCGGACATGCCACGCATCGTGTATATGGACCGTTTCGGCAATGCGGTCACCGGTATCCGCGCGAGCACGATGTCGCCGTCAGCGGAGCTGTCCATCCGTGGTTTCAAAGTGCCCCGCGCGAACACGTTCTCGGATGTCGAGGAGGGCATGCCGTTCTGGTACGAGAATGCGAATGGCCTCGTCGAAATCGCGGTGAACCGCGGCTACGCTGATGAAGAGCTCCAAATCGAGGTGGGCGACCCCTTCGTGCTCCACCTGCCCCGCAGACGGCGCAAGCCGAAGCCGACCTGACACGCGGTCTGCTAGACTCGGTCGAGTTCCGTACGCAGAGGGGTCGATGAATGCAGCACACCGAATTGTTGGCGAAAGTGCTCGGGCCGCTGCTGATGTTCCTCGCGGTGACCATCGTCGCCCGGCGCAGCCACTACATCACCGCATTCTCCGAGTTCCCACGGCAGCCGATGGCGCGGTTTTTCATGTGTATGACCGAATTGGTCGCCGGCTTGTTTCTCGTCGTCACGCATAACCATTGGTCCGGGCCGCCGGCGGCCGTCATCATCACGGTGTTCGGTTGGATTCTCGTTATCGAGGGCGCCGCCTACCTCTGGATGAGCGACGCACAAGTCGCGCGTACGATGCGGGCCATCAATACGCCCGCTTGGTATTGGGCCGGCGGCACAGGCGCGTTCGCCTTCGGCGCGTACCTCGCTGCATTCGGGTACGGTTGGCTCGCATGATTCCCGCACAGGAAGCGCTCGACCGGTTACGAGAGGGGAACGCCCGCTTCGTCGCGGACGGCGCTGGCCGCGACCATTGCGTGAGGACCGACCAGGCGCCGGTGGCGATCATTCTCGGTTGCTCCGACGCACGCGTCCCCGCGGAAATCGTCTTCGACCAGAGCCTCGGCGACCTGTTCGTGATCCGCGTCGCCGGCAACATCGTCGCGCCGTCTCAAGTCGGCAGTGTCGAGTTCGCTGCATCCCGCTTCGGTACCCGCCTCGTCGTCGTGCTGGGTCATACCCAATGTGGCGCCATCCAAGCGACCCTCGAGCAGCTGCAGCAACCGTTCGAAGCCCAGTCGCGAAACCTGCGGTCAATCGTGAACCGTGTCCGTCCGTCGGTCGCGCCATTGCTGCAGACCGAGCTGCGGCACGACATCGACAAACTCAAGCAACTCGCCGTACGCGCGAACGTGTCGGCATCCGTCGACCACTTGCGGACCGGTTCTGAGGTGCTCGAACAATTGATTGCCGACGAGGGGCTGCTCATTGTCGGCGCGGAATACGCGGTTGAGAGCGGCGTGGTCGAATTTTTCGATACATAACAAACGAAGGGGATCGCCATGAACAATGATCGACTTTACTTTCCTGCGCTCGGTGGCGTGTACCGCACGCTGTATGCACCCTCCATCGTGCTGATGCGCGTGGTCTGCGGTGTCGCGTTGATGACGCACGGATGGGGCAAGATCCAGGACCCGATGGCATTGGTGGGGATGGTCGAAAGAATCGGTTTCTGGCCGCCGGCGATGTGGGCGTGGGCGCTGGCGATCACGGAATTCTTCGGCGGTCTGTTCATCGCAATCGGGCTTTTCACACGCTTCTGGGCTGCGGCCGCGACGTTCCTGCTGCTGGTGACGGTGTACTTCCACTGGATATTGCTTGAAGAAGGCTGGGGCGGTTCCGAAAAATCCATCCTCTGGCTCACCATTACCTATTACTTCGCTGTGCACGGCGGCCAGGTTTTCGCGGTCGACCGCCTGTTCAAACGCGAGCTCTGACGATGATGCGCCTTGTCGCGTTGCTACTGCTGTTGACCGCGACGGCGGTGTCAGCACAGCCACGTATCGCGCTCGTGGACGGGCTGCTCATCGATGGGATGAGCGCAAAGCCCATCCCACGCAGCGTGATTCTGATCGAGGGCGAACGGATCGTCGCCGTCGGGGACCGGGCGTCGCTGCCGGTTCCCGACGGCTACGAGACGATTTCCATGAAGGGCATGAGCGTGCTACCCGGTCTCTGGGAGAACCACGCGCATCTGATGCTGAACGGGCATTCGGACTATGCCCATTGGCACCCCACGTACGCCGATCGACTCGGCAGCGAAATCATGCCCGCATCGGCGTACCAGTTATTGATGGCCGGTGTTACGACGGCGCGAGACCTTGGCGCGCCGCTTGAGGAATCGTTGTCCGTGAAGCGGCGAATCGAATCCGGCGAGCTCGTCGGACCGCGGCTGTTCGTGTCAGGTCCGTTCATTCAGCACCGTTCGTATCCGGGTACCGAGTCGTATCGATGGGGCGTGAACGGCGTGCGCGATGCACGTGCAAAGGTCGAGCGTCTCGCCGAAGCGGGGGTCGACATCATCAAGTTGATTGACCAGGACCTGATGACGCCCGAGGAAGCGCAGGCCGTCGTGGATACCGCGCACAAGCATGGTCTCATCGTCGTCGCGCACTCGCATCGGCCGGCTGAGATCCGGCGCGGTCTGGAGATCGGCGTCGACAACTTCGAGCACACCGGCCTAACATCTGCGCCCGAGTATCCACCCGATGTAATCGCTGCGCTGCGCGAACGCACGGCCGCTGGCATGATCACCGGCGGTCCGCTTTTTTGGACGCCGACGGTCGAGGGGCTATGGAACTATGACCAGGTCGTCGAGCGCGGCCAATACCTCTTCAACGACTGCTGGCATGCGGGCCTTGCGGCCGATACCATCGCGGACATCGAAGCGAGTATCCAGCGCCCGGAACGCTTGCCGTATTACCAGATGACGCCGCTGCGCAAACCCACGCTACCGCGCAAGATCGCGCAGCTGCGGGAAGCTGGCGTGGTGATGCTCGTCGGGACCGACTCCGGCATTCCGTTGAAATTTCATTGCCGCGCGACGTGGAACGAACTCGATGTTTGGGTGAATGTGATGGACATCCCCGTGATGGAGGCGATTCGCGGCGCGACGTACTGGCCTGCGCTGTTGATGGGAGTCGCGGACGAATGGGGCACGCTCACGCCGGGCAAGTATGCCGACATTATTGCGGTGCGCGGCGACGTGTTGCGGCACGTAAATGTGCTCGAAGGGGTCGATTTCGTCATGAAGGGCGGCCAGGTCTTCAAGCAAGACGGGCACCCGACGGTGGGGCCTCCGACGCCGTAAAGTGGTTTAGCGTACCGAATTGCCCCTGCGATTGACGTAAAAAAGTCCTACAACGAATCGCAGGAGGCTTTACGTCATGAACAACAAAGTATCGGGCATTGTATTGGCCCTGGCAGTGGCAGGACTCGCTTCGGGCTGCGCCCAGGACGAGGACGCGCCGGACGTCCACGACGACGTCGAGACGGCCCTTAGCCAAGCCGGCTATGAGGATGTCTCGGTCGATCAGGATCAGGGTCGCGGAATTGTGACGCTTAGTGGTGAAGTCGATACCGAACAGGATCGTCAGCGGGCCGAGCAGGCCGCACGCGCTGCCGCCGGGTCGATGATCGTCGCGAACGAAATCGGCGTCCGTCCGGAAGGCATGGAAGGTCAGGCCGAGGACGTCGCGACCGCGCAGGACGACGCCATCGAGAGCAATTTCGAAGCGATGCTCGCGAGCCGTCAGGTCGAAGACGATATCGATTTCGAATCCAACAACGGCGTTCTGCGCCTGAGTGGCGAAGTCGATGACCCGAACCTCCGCAACGAACTCGAGGAGATGGCCGCTTCGGTGCCGAACGTGCGCCAGGTCATCAACGAGCTTGAAGTTGCCGAGCGCCAGGCCAGCGTCGAAGACGGCGACGAACTGCCGTAACGGCGACGTCGTAAAAACAAAGGCCGGACCCCGAACGGGGCCCGGCCTTTTTTATTGGCGCGTTATTACCTGTCCGCCGGCATCGGCGCGCGCTGTAAGTATTGCAGGCTCCGCCGTGAATCCTCGCGGAGCTGGTCGCGCTGGCGCGCCGTCATACACACGGTGCGCGTCCGGTGGGAGCCGAGCACCGTCTCTCGACGGCAAATCGGCCGGTCCTCAAGATTGCGCGCGAGGACGCCATTGATCGTCTCCTGAGCGTTCAGGACCCGGATGGATTGGATTTCGTCCAGTTCCTCGATGGAGTCGACCGTCGACAGGATTTCACGCAGTTCTTCCTGCTTCTCGATGACCAATTCGAGCTCCTTCGCGTTGACGTCGCCCAGCGAGCCGTCTTGAAGCCCCGCGCGGATGTAGTCCTGGTGCGCGAGAAAACCGTCGATACTCTCGATTTTCTCAGGCGCTGCTGGCGCCGCGGCTGGCGCACGGCTCCCTGTGGTGGTCCCGCAGCCCGCAAGTGCGGCCAGCGTGACGATCACGCCTAGATACTTAAACATTGCATTCCTCCGTTAAATGGATTGGTGTTTCACCCGCCGCCGGGCCTGCCGCTGCTCGAGCCTCCGCCCCCACCGGGCATGGGCGCCCGTTGTAGGTATTTGAGGCTGCGTTGCGAATCTTCACGCAGTTTTTCGCGTTCTCGTGCGCTCATGCACACCGTTTGTACGCGACGCGAGCCGACCACGGTTTCACGCGCACACAGGGTGGTGTCGCGGACCGTATTGGTCACGATACCGTTGATGATCCCCTGTGCGTTGAACACCGCAATCTTTCCGCCGAGCGACAAGTCATCGACATTCCCGACGCGCGAAAGTTCGCGTCGCAGTATCTCCCGGTTGTGGACGACGTCCTCGATTTGGCGCGTGCTGAACGTTCCGATCGAGCCGTCTTGCATGCCGGCGACCAAATAGTCCTGATGAGCTAGAAATGCGTCGATATCGGAAATGAGAATCTCCGGTGCATCGTCGCGCGGTGGCACTATCGTGCAGCCGGCGAGCAGCGCCACGGTTGCAACCGTGATGATCGTCTGATTGAACATGAGGCACCCCCTTGCCGAGATGGCTTAGCAAGATGGTACCTACCCAACCCCGCGTGTCAACGCGCGCCGGCAGCCTTCTTCCGTGGCTTTTTCTTCGCGGGTGAAGGCGCCAGCAGGCGGGCAAGGTAGCGGCCCGTATAGGAGCGCTTGCACGCCACGACTTGTTCCGGGGTGCCGGCAACGAGAATCTCACCGCCGCGGTCACCGCCCTCGGGGCCGAGGTCGATGACCCAATCCGCGGTCTTGATGACGTCGAGGTTGTGTTCGATGACGACCACTGTATTGCCGTGGTCACGCAGCCGGTGCAGGACACCGAGCAATTGCTCGATGTCGTGGAAGTGCAGACCGGTCGTCGGTTCATCGAGGATATAGAGGGTGTTGCCGGTGTCGCGCTTAGAGAGTTCGCGCGCGAGCTTGACGCGCTGAGCTTCGCCACCGGATAGCGTTGTCGCGTTTTGGCCCAGCTTCACGTAAGTGAGGCCGACATCCATCAATGTCTGTAGCTTTCGTGCGATCGGGGGGACGGCATCGAAGAACGGCAGTGCTTCTTCCACTGTCATCTCCAGCACTTCGTGGATATTCTTGCCCTTGTATCGGACTTCGAGCGTCTCGCGGTTGTATCGCTGACCCTTGCACACGTCGCACGCGACGTAGATATCCGGCAAAAAATGCATCTCGACCTTGATGACGCCATCACCCTGGCAGGCCTCGCACCGTCCGCCTTTCACGTTGAAGCTGAAGCGGCCGACTTTGTATCCGCGCGAGCGCGCTTCCTGTGTGCCCGCAAACAGATCGCGGATGGGCGTGAAGAGCCCCGTATAAGTCGCGGGGTTGGAACGCGGCGTGCGGCCGATCGGGCTCTGGTCGATGTCGATGACCTTGTCGATCGCATCGAGACCGGTCACGGCGTCGCACGGTGCACCGTCGTCGCTCGCACCGTTCAAAATACGCGCGGCATGACGATACAGCGTGTCGTTGACTAACGTTGACTTGCCCGACCCCGACACCCCGGTGACGCAGGTCAGCAGCCCGACCGGTACTTCGAGCTGCACGCTCTTAAGGTTGTTGCCGGTCGCGCCGTGGATCCGGAGCCAACGCTTGCCCGGTTTGTTCCGTGCATCGGGCACTGCGATGCGGCGCCGGCCGGACAGATAATCGCCTGTCAGTGAGTTTGGATTTGCGGCGACTTCCGACGGCGTGCCCTGTGCGACGATTCGGCCGCCGTGCGTGCCTGCGCCCGGTCCGATATCGAGGACGTGGTCGGCGCTCATGATCGCGTCCTCATCGTGTTCGACGACGAGCACTGTATTGCCGAGGTCGCGTAGATAGGTGAGCGTGTTGAGCAGGCGCGCATTGTCGCGCTGGTGCAAGCCAATCGAGGGTTCGTCGAGCACGTACATCACCCCGACGAGGCCGGCGCCGATCTGGCTCGCGAGCCGAATGCGCTGGGCCTCGCCGCCAGACAGCGAATCGGCGCTGCGGTCCAGCGTGAGGTAGTCGAGTCCGACGTTCACAAGGAAGCGCAGGCGTTCCGAGATTTCCTTCACGATGCGCGCGGCGATCTCGCCGCGGTGACCCGGCAGGGTGAGCGCATCGAAAAACGACAGCGCACGATCGACCGGTAGATGCGCGACATCGGCAAGTCCGCGGTCCGCGACAAATACGTGTCGTGCCGCTTCGTTGAGTCGCGTACCGCCGCATTCGGGGCATGGGCGCGTTGCGAGGTATTTCGACAATTCCTCGCGGACCATGTTCGATTCGGTCTCGCGATAGCGCCGCGCCATGTTGGTCACGATGCCCTCAAACTTGTGTTTGCGCTTCACCCAACCGCCGCGTTCGGAAGGATAGCGGAACGTAATCTGCTGCTCGCCGCTGCCATGAAGAACGATGTTTCGGACCCGCTCCGGGAGTTCACCGAACGGCGACTCGATGTCGAACGCGTAGTGGTCGGCGAGGGCGCGCACGAGCTGGAAGTAATACGCATTGCGCCGGTCCCAACCGCGAATGGCGCCGCCTGCGAGCGAGAGTTCCGGATGGGCGACCACGCGTTGCGGATCAAAGAACTGGTGCACGCCGAGGCCGTCGCACGACGGACACGCGCCCGCCGGGTTGTTGAACGAGAACAGTCGGGGCTCGAGCTCCGCGAGGCTGTAGCCGCACTCGGGGCACGCAAACTTGGCCGAGAATACGATTTCCTCACGGCTTGGTTCGTCGATGAAGGCGACGCGCGCAATGCCGTCGGCAAGCCGCAATGCCGTCTCGAGCGATTCTGCCAGTCGCTGCTGCTGGTCCGGGCGAATCTTGATGCGGTCAACGACCGCTTCGATGGTGTGCTTACGCCGAAGGTCGAGCGCGGGCGGTTGATCAAGGTCGATGACCTTACCGTCGATGCGTGCTCGGATGAATCCCTGCGCACGCAACTCACCAAGCAACTGCAGATGCTCACCCTTGCGTTCGGACAACACGGGGGCGAGTAGCATCAGCGGCGTCCCTTCCGGCATCGCGAGTAATTGGTCGACCATCTGGCTCACCGTCTGAGCCGTGAGCTCGATACCGTGCTGCGGGCAACGCGGCGTGCCTGCGCGCGCGAACAGCAGGCGCAGGTAGTCATAAATTTCCGTGACGGTGCCGACCGTCGAGCGCGGATTGTGGGAGGTTGATTTTTGCTCGATCGAGATGGCCGGCGAAAGCCCATCGATGTGGTCGACGTCGGGCTTCTCCATCATCGAAAGAAATTGCCGCGCATACGCCGACAACGACTCGACATACCGCCGCTGCCCTTCAGCGTAAATCGTGTCGAATGCGAGCGATGATTTTCCAGACCCGGAAAGCCCTGTGATTACGATGAGCCGATCGCGCGGCAGGTCGATATTCAGGTTCTTCAGGTTGTGCGTGCGTGCGCCGCGTATGCTTATCGTATCCATCGAACCTGCTAATATACCGCACCTAATGAATCCACTACTGACCCGGCTTATCCCCGTTGTGGCGGCTGCGATGAGTCTGTACGCGGGCGCACTCGCGGCGCAGCACGACCACCACGTCCACCCGACCCACGCGCTGCCTTCAGAGGCGACGCCGGCGCCCGCTATGATGACGGGCCGCGACGCCTCCGGGACCAGCTGGCAGCCCGATTTATCGCCTCACGAGGGCGCGCACCACGAGTTCGGCGACTGGTCCGTGATGGCCCACGGGTTCGCCCAACTCGCGCACACCGACCAGGGCGGCCCGCGGGGTGACGACGACTTCTATCTCACGAATATGTTCATGCTGCGCGGCGTGCGGCCGCTAGATCGGGCAGCGCTCACGCTGAGTGGGATGTTTTCGCTCGAGCCGACCACCATTGGCGCGCGAGGCTACCCACTGCTGCTGCAGACCGGCGAGACGGCGGACGGCGTCACGCATCTGATCGACGCGCAGCACCCGCACGACTTTCTCATGGAACTCTCCGCGAAGTATCGTCGCCGCCTCGCGAACGGCGATTTCGCGAGCGTGTATTTCGGATTCCCGGGAGAGCCCGCACTCGGCCCCCCAGCGTTCATGCACCGGTTCTCCGGTGTCGAGTTCCCCGACAGTCCGATTGGCCACCACTGGCTCGACGCGACCCACATTACCTTCGGCGTGCTCACCGCGGGCTACGAGCGCGGCACTACGAAGTTCGAAATCTCGTCGTTCACGGGCCGTGAGCCGGATCAGCACCGCTACAACTTTGAGTCACCGAAGTTCGACTCGTTCAGCGCGCGCGCGTCGTGGAACCCGACGCCGAACTGGTCGCTACAGGCAAGCGGTGGCCGCCTTCACAGTCCTGAGCAGCTCGATCCCGATACCGACGTCACGCGATTCACCGCGTCGGCAATTTACGCACGCGATACGCGGTCGGGGCATTGGCAGGTGACCGGCGCGTGGGGCCGGAACGACATTGACCACGGGCCAACGCTCGACGCGTGGCTGCTCGAGTCGGCGTGGCGCTTTCAGCCGCGTCATACGTTGCTCGCGCGCGCCGAACGCGCGGACAAGAACGAGCTGGTCGGCCACGCCCACGGCGCGGCTGAATTCCACACCGTGCATCGGGCCAGCGTGGGCTATGTGTTCGATGCGTGGGTGTCGGGCCACCGTGCGCTTGGCCTTGGCGCGTTGGCGACGATTAATTTCGTACCCGGCGCGCTCGAACACGAGTATGGCTCACGGCCCAAAGCAGTAACTGTTTTCGTACGCTTCCGCTTCTGAAGCGATGAACGCGACTGAACGCAGGTCGACGGCGGCGCTCGCCGGTGTCTATGCCCTTCGAATGTTCGGCATGTTCCTGGTCTTGCCGGTGTTCGTGCTTTATGCGGACGACCTCGCAGGCGCAACGCCGTTGCTCGTTGGCCTTGCGCTCGGTGTCTACGGCCTCACCCAAGGCGCGCTTCAGATTCCTTTTGGCTGGGCATCTGACCGGTGGGGGCGTAAGCCGGTCCTGATTATCGGCTTGTTGGTGTTTGCGGCCGGCAGCGCCGTTGCCGCACTTGCGCCCGACATCGGTTGGACACTCGTTGGGCGCGCCTTACAGGGCGCGGGCGCGATTGCTGCGGTCTTGACCGCGTTGCTCGCTGACCAAACGCGCGACGTCATTCGGACGCGAGCGATGGCGTTCATCGGCATCTCCATCGGCGCCTCTTTCGCGATTTCATTGATGCTCGGGCCGCTGCTCGGCACGGCCATCGGCGTGCGCGGGATTTTTTGGTTGACCGCCGGGTTGGCGCTGCTCGGTATCGTGTTGGTGATCTGGGGGGTGCCGTCGGAAGGCGGCTCGGCACGAAGACAAGCGGCGCCCTTGCGAACCGACCTGTCGGCGGTGATTTCAGACCGCTCGCTCTGGCACCTCTACGGTGGAATTTTTTTGCTGCACTTCCTGCTCACTGCGGTCTTCGTCGCGCTTCCGCCCGCGATTGACGCATTCGGGGTGGCGCACGGGCGCGTCTACCTGCCGGTCCTGATCGGGTCCGTCGTGCTGATGTTGCCGGCGGTCATGGCCGCGGACCGTGATCCTTGGCGCCGTTGGCTGCTGCCCGCCGCGGTCGCACTGGTCGCTACCGCGCTCGCCGGGCTTGCGGCTGCACACACGGTTTATTGGGCTCTCGTCGCGCTGCTGCTCGTGTTCTTCGCCGGCTTCAATTTCCTGGAGGCCCACCTGCCGGCCGCCGTCTCACGGGCCGCCGCCCCCGAGCGGCGCGGCGCGGCGCTCGGCGTGTATTCGAGCTGTCAATTCCTTGGCGCGTTCGCCGGCGGTCTAACGGGTGGAATCGCGTATGGGGTGGCCGGCTCATCGGGCGGCTTTGCCGTCGGCGCGGCCGCGGCTGCGGCGTGGCTGCTGTGGCGCCTCACCGGGACGCATCAGGGTGTACCCGGCCGTGCGGTGTGACCGGCCGACGCGTAGAATACGACCCTCAGACAACGAAATAGCGTGGGAGAAGACCAATGGCCAGGGGTATCAACAAAGTCATTCTAATCGGCAACCTGGGCCAGGACCCGGAAGTTCGCTACATGCCGAGTGGTGGCGCGGTCGCTAATGTCCGTCTGGCCACCACCGAGAGTTGGAAGGACAAGGGCACCGGCGAGCAGCAGGAAAAGACGGAGTGGCACAACGTGGTCTTCTTCGGCCGTCTCGGAGAAATCGTCGGCGAGTACCTGAAGAAGGGCAGCAAGATCTATGTTGAAGGCCGCCTCCAAACCCGCAAATGGCAGGGCAAGGACGGGAACGACCGGTACACCACTGAAATTGTCGCGAACGAGATGCAAATGCTCGATGGTCGCGGTGGTTCGGGCGGCAGCTCGGGTGGTGGTAACTGGGACGACGAAGGCTCACAGGCCCCGCGCGGTGGCGCGGCCAAAGGCGGACCGCGCAAGCAGACGGTCCCCGACGACCTGGATGACGACATCCCGTTCTGATGCCGCGAAAGCTGTACATCAAGACATTCGGTTGCCAGATGAACGAGTACGATTCGGCCCGCATGGCCGACGTACTCGCGTCATCCGATGGGCTTGAGCTGACCGACGAGCCGGAGCGCGCCGATGTACTGCTGCTGAACACCTGCTCCGTGCGCGAGAAAGCGCAAGAGAAGGTGTTCTCACAGCTTGGCCGCTGGCGCGAATGGAAACTCGAGCGCCCTGAACTCGTCATCGGTGTCGGTGGTTGCGTCGCGAGCCAGGAGGGCGAGCGTCTGCTCGAGCGCGCGCCATTTGTCGATGTGGTGTTCGGTCCACAGACGCTGCACCGCCTGCCGGAATTGCTGCGCGAATCCGCACTGTCCGCGCGGCCTGCGGTCGACATCAGCTTCCCCGAAATCGAGAAGTTCGATCGATTGCCGCCTCCGAGTGTCGATGGGCCGACTGCGTTCGTGTCCATCATGGAGGGATGCAGCAAGTACTGCAGTTTCTGCGTCGTACCGTACACGCGCGGCGAAGAAGTCAGCCGTCCGCTAGACGACGTCATCGCCGAAGTTTCCGGCCTCGCTGAGCGGGGCGTTCGCGAGGTCACGCTGCTTGGCCAAAACGTGAATGGCTACCGCGGCCCGACGCACGACGGTGCCGTCGCTGACCTCGCGTTACTGATTCGCATCCTTGCGCGCATCGACGGCATCGATCGCATTCGGTACACGACCTCGCACCCAATGGAAATGTCCGATGACCTGATCGCGGTCTACGCGGACGTGCCGGAATTGGTCAGCCACCTGCACCTGCCGGTGCAGAGTGGTTCCGATCGTGTGCTCGCGGCGATGAAGCGCAACCATACGGTGCTCGAGTACAAATCTCGCGTGCGCCAACTGCGTGCGATCCGTCCGGACCTTAGCCTATCGTCGGATTTCATCATCGGCTTCCCGGGCGAGACGGACAAAGACTTCGAAGCGACGCTCAAGCTCATCGAGGAGGTCGGCTTCGACCATTCTTTCAGCTTCCTTTACAGCGCTCGTCCGGGTACGCCCGCCGCTTCGCTTGCGGATGACGTGGACGACGCGGAAAAGCAGCGGCGCCTCGCGATCGTGCAGCACCGACTGAGTCAACAGGGGAACGCCATCAGCGCGGCGATGGTGGGGTCGGTTCAACGGGTGTTGGTCGACCGCCCGGCGCGTAAAGACCCGAAACAACTCGCGGGCCGAACGCCGAACAACCGCGTTGTGAATTTCGATGGCCCGGCAACGCTCATCGGTGGATTCGCGGATGTCGTGATTACTGAGGCGTTGCCGAATTCGCTACGTGGGCGCTTAGTCGAGCCATCGCGTCGTGAAGGCGCCGCTCACACATCTGTTACGAAGGCCTCCGCTTGACCGATTTGCCGGCTTCTGTCGATGTGGTGCTCGAACCCGCGGACAGCTCGCGGCTCGCGGCCTTGTCTGGTCAATTCGACGAGCACCTGCGTCAGGTCGAACGCCGGCTCGGCGTCGAGATCAATAGCCGCGGCAATAAGTTTCGCGTACTGGGTGATCCCCACGCGGTGCGCGCTGCCGCCGAAGTCTTACGCGCCCTTTACGCGTCGACGACCGAGCAAGGACTGGACCCCCAACGCGTGAACCTGTTCTTGCAAGAGGCGGGGGTCGAGGCGTTGGTCGAAACACGCGGCGAAGCCGTCGACGATCCCGGCATCCAGACGAAGCGCGGCGCCATCCGCGGCCGTGGGCCGAACCAACAACGCTACCTGCGAAATATCGCGACCCACGATCTGAATTTCGGCATTGGCCCCGCAGGGACCGGTAAGACCTATCTCGCGGTCGCCTCTGCGGTCGAAGCGCTCGAGCGCGATCGCGTGCAACGGCTTGTGTTGGTGCGGCCGGCGGTCGAAGCCGGCGAGCGGCTCGGTTTCCTGCCGGGCGACATGGCGCAGAAAATCGATCCGTACCTGCGCCCGCTTTACGACGCACTCTACGAAATGCTCGGCTTCGAAAAAGTCGGCCGCCTGATCGAGCGTCACGTCATCGAGGTCGCGCCGCTCGCATTCATGCGTGGTCGCAGTCTCAGCGACTCGTTCATCATTCTTGATGAGGCGCAGAACACGACGGTCGAACAGATGAAGATGTTCCTCACGCGAATCGGCTTTGGTTCGACCGCTGTGGTCACGGGCGATGTGACGCAAACTGATCTTCCGCGTCACGTGAAGTCCGGGCTGCGCCAGGTGACCGAGGTATTGAAAGACGTCGAGGGCATCAGCTTTACGTTTTTCACGCAGCAGGACGTCGTTCGGCATCCGCTTGTCCAGCGGGTCATCAGTGCTTATGAGCGCCATGAGCAATCGGCGGGTGAACAGTAATGGCCAGCACAATCGGGATTCAGTATGCGGTGGAGTTGCCAGAACTGCCCGAGCGCGACGCGTTGCGACGCTGGGCACGAAGCGCGCTCGAGGCGGCGGACGGCGCGGGCTCGCTCGCGATCCGCATCGTCGATGAAGCCGAGAGCGCCGCGATGAACCGACGGTGGCGAGGGAAGCAGGGGCCGACCAATGTGCTGAGTTTCGCGATGGCGCTGCCGCCGGGCGTCGAGGTGCAGGAGCTCGGTGACATCGTGATTTGCGCGCCGGTCGTCGCGCGCGAAGCCGCGCAGCAAGGCAAGCCGCCCGCCGCGCATTGGGCGCATATGGTGGTCCACGGTGTATTGCACCTCTTGGGTCATGACCATAAGTACGAACCGGATGCGCAGCGGATGGAGACCCTTGAATCGGAGATACTCGCGCGTTTAGGCTTTTCAGACCCCTACGAAGCCGCATGACATGACAGGCGAACGATCCAGTAGCGACAATGGTAGCCACCGATCTTGGTGGCGAAGCCTCACCCAGTTGCTCGGTGGCGACCCGAAAGATCGCGATGAATTGATTGAACTGCTACGCGACGCCCAAAAGCGTCAGCTGTTCGACGCCGACGCACAGGCGATGATTGAGGGCGTCCTGCAAGTGGCGGACATGCAGGTGCGCGACATCATGGTGCCGCGACCGCAAATGGCGGTGATAGAGCGCGATGCACCGGCCGAAGAAATCCTAGCCGTCATCGTGGAATCCGGCCATTCTCGTTTCCCCGTCATCGGTGACAGCCGGGATGAAGTCGAGGGCATCGTTCTTGCGAAGGACTTGCTCGCGTTCTTTGCGCACGAGCGACGCCCGTCGTTCGACCTTCGCGAGTACCTGAGACCCGCGGTGTTCATCCCTGAGAGCAAGCGTCTGAACGTGTTGTTGAAAGAGTTTCGCGCGAATCGTAACCACATCGCCATCGTCGTTGATGAGTACGGCGGTGCAGCGGGCCTGGTGACCATTGAGGACGTGCTCGAGCAGATCGTCGGTGAAATCGATGATGAGCACGACACCGAGGATGACGTCGCAATCATGCGCCGCAACGAAGCGCAGTACATCGTGAAAGCGGTGACGCTCGTCGAAGATTTCAACGAACACTTTGGGTGCGAGTTTTCTGCGGAGGACTACGACACGGTGGGCGGCCTCGTGATGCACGAGCTCGGGCGCATGCCGAAGCGCAACGATCGAATCCGCATCGGTCGCTTCCACTTCAAAGTGCTGCGCGCAGACGCCCGCCGCATCCACTTGTTGCAGGTCGACCTGGTTCCCGTCCAAAGCGCCGACGATGCGTCTGACTGAGCGCGGCCGCGACGCGGCCGCGTTGGTCTCGGGCGCCGCATGGCCGCTGGCGTTCGCGCCGCTCCAATGGTGGCCCATCGCGCTCGCGAGTCTCGTGGCGTTGTTCGTTTTACTCGACGGCTGCAGCCCGAAACGGGCCGCCGTGCGGGGCTTCGTATTTGGCGTCGGACTCTTCGGCGCTGGCGTCTGGTGGGTCTTCATCAGCTTGAATCATTTTGGCGGCCTGCATGGGTCGCTATCCGGCGTGATTACCGTCGTGCTGATCGCGACGCTCGCCTTGTTCCCCGCGGGGTTTGCCTGGCTCGCAGCACGCTGGCAGCCGGTGACAGGGGGGTGGCGATGGTTGGTTGGCGTGCCAGCGCTTTGGGTTGCGATTGAATGGCTGCGCAGTTGGGTGTTATCCGGGTTTCCTTGGCTGCTCGCCGGTTACGCCGTGGACGACACTTTTCTCAGCGGGTGGGCGCCCGTTGCGGGCGTCCTCGCACTCAGCGCGGGTGTCGCGGTCACCGCGGGGGCCGTCACTTGGTTATTGCGAGCGCCCGGCGTGCGGACTGCGGTCGTCGCCGCCATCGTTTGCGGTGTCGTCTGGGGAAGTGGCGCCGCCCTGTCGCGGGTCGAGTGGGCCGCTGATGCCGGCGAGCCGCTCGAGGTCGCGCTGTTGCAGGGGAATGTCGGCCAGGACATCAAGTGGGCGTCGTCGTCGCTGGTGCCGACCATCGACCTCTACCAAGGGCTCACGGAGCAGCATTGGGATGCAGACCTCATCGTATGGCCGGAAGCGGCGCTGCCGGCGCTGAAGCACCAACTGGATCCGTATCTCGAGGAGCTCGCTGCACGCGCCGCGCGTAACGAGTCATCGATCGTGATGGGTATTCTCGTGCGCGACGGCACCGACGCCCCGTATGACTATTTCAACGGGGTCTTGTCGCTCGACGATGGTGGCCTTTACTTCAAGCGGCACCTCGTGCCGTTCGGTGAGTTCTTCCCGGTACCCAGTTTCGTGCGCGAGTGGCTGCGGATGCTCAATCTGCCGTACTCGGATTTCACGCGGGGTCCGCGCGACCAGCGCCCACTGCGTGCGGCCGGGCAGGCGCTCGGCGCATCGATTTGTTACGAGGCAGCGTACGGCGCTGAAATGATCCGCGCGGTGCCCGACGCGACGCTCCTCGTCAACGTGAGCAACGACGCATGGTTCGGTGATTCCATTGCACCGCACCAGCATCTGCAGATTGTCCGGATGCGTGCCCGGGAGGCGAGCCGTTGGCTCGTGCGCGCGACCAATAGCGGAATAACGGCCGTCATCGGGCCAAACGGGCAGCTCGCGGCGACGATTCCGCAATTCGAGGTGGGCGTCCTGAGGGCCGAGGTGCAGCCGCTGGCCGGTGCGACGCCGTACTCCCGTGGCGGGAACTGGCCACTCATGATTTTGATTGGTGTGCTGCTCGGCGTGAGCGCGCGTTTGCGGTACGCTTGACCGCTTATGGACGACCAGTACCACCCCGAGAAAATAGAGGCGGAAGCGCAGCAGTGGTGGCGTGAAAACGCCACATTCCGTGCGATAGACGATCCCGCTCGAGAGAAGTTCTATTGCCTATGCATGTTCCCGTATCCAAGCGGCAAACTGCACATGGGCCATGTTCGTAACTACACCATCGGCGACGTCATTTCGCGGTTCCAGCGCATGCGGGGTCGCAACGTGCTGCAACCGATGGGTTGGGATGCCTTCGGGTTGCCGGCCGAGAACGCCGCGATGCAAAACGGGGTCCCACCCGCGAAATGGACGCGTGACAACATCGCGTACATGCGTGGGCAATTGCAATCGCTCGGCTTTGCGCTCGACTGGGAACGCGAACTCGCGACCTGCGATCCTGAGTACTACCGCTGGAACCAATGGGCGTTCCTGCGCATGCGCGAGCAGGGAATCGCCTACAAGAAAACGGGTGTCGTGAATTGGGATCCTGTCGATCAGACGGTGCTCGCTAACGAGCAGGTCATCGACGGCCGAGGGTGGCGCACTGGGGCGTTGGTCGAGCGCCGCGAAATTCCGATGTATTACTTGAACATCACGCGTTACGCCGACGAGTTGACCAACGCGCTGGACGGTCTCGACGAGTGGCCGGAGCGGGTGCGCGTCATGCAGCAGAACTGGATCGGTCGCAGCGAGGGCGTTGCGATCCGATTCCGGTACGCGGGCGGGACGGTCGGTGTGTTCACCACTCGGGCCGACACCTTGCTCGGCGCCACCTGGGTCGCCGTCGCGCCCGAACACCCGCTCGCGGTGCGCGCCGCGCAAGATGACGCTGCTGTCGCAGCGTTTATCGAGGAGTGCGGACGCGGCGGCAACACCGAAGCGGAAATCGCGACGCAGGAGAAGCGCGGTGTCCCGACCGGGTTGACGGTTGAGCACCCGCTCACGGGCGAAGCGCTGCCTGTCTGGGTGGCCAATTACGTGTTGATGGCGTACGGCGAAGGCGCGGTGATGGCGGTCCCCGCGCACGACCAGCGCGATTTTGAGTTTGCGCGCAAGTATGGGTTGCCGATCAAGACGGTCGTACGTGCGCGCGACGAGGAGCCGGTGGAACCCGCGGCGCTCACCGAAGCGCGGGTGACAAAGGATGGGGTGCTTTGCAACTCGGGTAAGTACGATGGACTGGCCTTCGCGGACGCAGTGTCGGCTATTGCCGACGATCTCGCCGCGCGCGGGCTCGGCGAGCTTAAAGTGCAGTATCGGTTGCGCGATTGGGGCATCTCACGGCAGCGCTATTGGGGCTGCCCGATTCCAATCATCCACTGCGATGCTTGCGGCGAAGTGCCGGTTCCCGATGACCAACTGCCCGTGCGCCTGCCGGAAGATCTCGTCCCGGACGGACACGGGAATCCGCTCTTGCGCTGCGAGGCGTTCGTGAATGTCGCATGCCCGTCGTGCGGCGGCGCCGCACGACGCGAAACGGACACCATGGACACGTTCGTCGATTCGTCGTGGTACTTCCTGCGCTTCGCGAGCGCGGGCAACGACAACGCGATGGTCGATGCGCGCGTGGATTATTGGTTGCCGGTGGACCAGTACATCGGCGGTATCGAGCACGCGATTCTCCATCTGTTGTACTCGCGATTCTGGGTGCGCGTAATGCGCGACCTCGGGCTGCTTGGATTCGACGAACCGTTCCGGCGGTTGCTCACGCAGGGCATGGTCCTGAACCACGTCTACTCGCGCCGTGAAGGCGAGGGCCGCGTCGAGTATTTCAATCCGGCTGACGTGGATGGCAGTGGCGAAGACGCCACGCTGAAGTCGGACGGGAAGCCAGTCGTGTGGGAAGGCATGGGAACGATGTCCAAGTCGAAGAATAACGGCGTGGACCCGAACCGGATGGTCAGCGACTACGGTGCGGACACCGCTCGTCTGTTTATGCTGTTCACCTCGCCGCCCGAGTTGTCGCTTGAATGGTCAGATGCCGGCATCGACGGCGCAACGCGGTTTCTGCGTCGCCTTTGGCGTCAGGTTGCCGAACATGTTGCGGCGGGCCCGGCGTCGGTGCTCGACGCCAATTCACTGACCGATACGCAGCGCGTGCTTCGACGGCACACGCACGAAACAATCGCGAAAGTCACCGATGATGTCGGTCGACGCTATACCTTCAATACTGCGATCGCTGCCATCATGGAGCTGATCAACCATGTCTCCCGCTTCGAGGATGCGAGTGAGCAGGGCCGCGCAGTGGTCCGCGAGGCGCTCGAATCCGTCGTGCTGATGCTCGCGCCGATGGTCCCGCACATCTGCCACGCGATGTGGCGTGCCCTAGGGCACGAGGGCACCGTTGCTGACGCGCGTTGGCCTGCGGTCGATGACGCAGCGCTGGCTCGCGACACACTCCAGCTCGTGGTGCAAGTGAATGGCAAGCTCCGGGGGAGCATCGAGGTCGACAAAGACGCCGACAAGGCGACCGTCGAGCAACGCGCACTCGCGGACCCCGCTGTCGTACGGCATCTGGAGGGTAAGCAGGTGACGCGGGTGATTGTCGTCCCCGGTCGGTTGGTTAACATCGTCGTGGCGGACCGATGAGTCGCGTGGCCGTGCTGCTCGCGTGCGCATGCGTTGCGCTCTCCGCATGCGGCTTCCAATTACGCGGCGCAGACCCGATTCACCCCGCGTTGAGTCCGCTTGCGATTGACGCGGTTCGTTCAGGCTCGGCGTTGATGCCGCCGCTCCGGCGTGCGCTCGTCGATGCAGGTGTTGTATTGGTGCCTCATAGCGATGAGGCGAGCGCGACCCTGCTGATCAACGGAGACGTCGCGGGCGAGCGTGTGATTGCGGTCACCCCCCAGGGGCAGCCGCGCGAGGCGGAGCTTTTCTATACGGTGGAGTTCCAGCTCGTGGATGCCCGCGGCGAACTGCTGCTCGAGCGCGCAGTCACCTTGCGCCGAGAATTCTCGATCAGTGAGCGGGACATCCTCGGCAAGACCCACGAGGCCGACGTTTTGGCCGATGCGCTGGTGCGTGATATGGTCATGAGCATAGTCCGCCAATTGGCGGCGGTGACCCCATGAGCCCAACGACCCGCGCACGCGCCTATCTTGCATCGCTGCTCACAGCAGCGGTCGTCGTTTTGCAGTTCGCCGCGGTCCAGCATTCGATCGAGCACGGTGGCACACTGCCTGATATCGGGTGCGAATTCTGCGTCTCCGGCGCGACAAACGCATCACTATCGACGCACCCGGCGGTTCCGCACCCGGCGCCGCCATTCTCGGATTCACCGCAGCAAGAATCGGTAGTGCCCTCGCCGGCGCCACGCCGAGCGCTCCCACCGGTACGCGGTCCTCCGACCCTCGTCTGATTCCCCGTTTGTATCGTCGCCGTCCGACAGAGTTCGGGCAGTCGGCGTACTCAAGGAACAGGATGAGAGGGTTCAACAAATGAATGGGTATCGAATTTTATGGGTCGCGGCGGCAACGTTCGCCGCAACGTCGGTGACCGCGCAGGACACGAGTTTCAATCCTGCAATCTCGGTCATCATTGACGGCGCGTACTACGGCGACAGTCTCGACGGCCACGGCACGGACCTGGTGCGCGAACTCGATGGTTTCGTGCGCCACCACGGCGACCACGACGACCACGATGACGATCACGGGCACGCGCACGGCGGCCTGAGTGAAGGCTTCAACCTTCGTTCGGTGGAGATTGCAGCGTCCGCGACCATCGATCCGTACTTCGACGGTGTGGTGATGCTCGCAGTCAGCGACGGCGAACTCGACGTCGAAGAAGCGTTTATCGTCACGCGCGCACTACCGGCGGGCCTGACGTTGAAGGCGGGAAAATTTCTGTCGGACATCGGCTATCTGAACAAGCAACACCCACACGCGTGGTTGTTCGTCGACCGTCCACTGATGAGCGAGGTATTGTTCGGTGACCATGGCCTTCAGGAGGTCGGCTTGCAGCTCGCGTGGGTACCGCCGACACCGGTTTACTCTCGCGTCGGATTCGAGATTCTACAGGGCGAGAACGAAGCGCTCGCAGCACAGGTCGAAGACGCCGAAACCGTGGAGGGGGCGGCACGCCTGTTCGACGACCACGCGGGTCCCAGAATGTTGACTGCGTTCGCGAAATTGGCGCCCAATCTCGGCTATGACCACGCGTTGCAGGCCGGTGTATTTGTAGGCCGCTCGTCCAGCCACCAAGAAAGCATCGAGGAAGCGACGCATTTCATTGATTTCGACGGCGATGCGCAGTTCTGGGGCGCCGACCTCGTCTACAAGTACGACGCCGGTGGCAATGCCGGTCACGGTGCCGTGGTCGTGCAGGGCGAATACGCGCGCCGGAAGCGCACACTCGATACACAGGAAATCTTTTTCACGGCGGACGAAGGGTTCCTGCCCGGGGAAGCGAGCGGTGTCGAGCGCTTCCGCGAGACGCAGGACGGCTACTATCTCCAGACGGTCTACGGGTTCGCGCCGCGTTGGTCTGTCGGCGTACGCCTCGACGCGGTCGGGGGCGTCAACGAGACGACCCTCGACGGCGGTGAGTCGTGGGATGACTCGAAGCGGTATACGGCGATGGTTGCGTGGATGCCGACCGAATTCTCCCGCCTAAGACTGCAGTTCACGCGCGGAGATTTCGCAGTTGAGGATGGTGGTCGCGAGACCTTCAATCAGTTCTTCGTGCAGTGGCAAATGAGCCTCGGCGCGCACGGCTCACATGCGTTCTGAGGGAATCAGCATGAAATCACTCATCGGATGTATTGCCTTATTCTGCGTGTTAGCCGCGCCGGCCCAAGCGGCGCTTGATGTCGTTGCGACGACTTCGAATATGGGCGTACTCACGCGTATCGTTGGTGGCCAACATGTGTCGGTCACCGTGCTGGTCCCGCCCGACCGCGATGCACACTATCTTGAAGCGCGCCCGAGCATGATGGCCGCCTTACGCCGTGCGGATCTATTGGTTGCCGTTGGCGCAGAGCTCGAATCCGGTTGGTTACCTGCGGCGCTCAGGGGCGCGGGTAACCGCGATGTAATGACGGGTACGCGCGGCTATTTCGAGGGCGCAGCGAGCGTGGCGTTGATTGAGGCTGGTGGTGTCGCCGACCGCGGTCGCGGCGACGTGCATCCAGCCGGGAACCCACATTTTTACCTAGACCCTGTGCGGTTCGCCGAAGCGGGCGCTGCACTCGCCGAGCGGCTTGCGACGCTCGACCCGGAAAACGCCGATGCATACCTCGAGAATGCAACCGCGTTCATGCGCGTTATCGAGTCGCGTGTGCCGGAATGGCGAACGCAGCTTCGCGCGGCGCCACGCGTACTTGCGTACCACAAGGATGCGAATTACCTGTTCGATCGCTTCGATGTCGCGGTTGCCGGCTACATCGAGCCGCTGCCCGGCATTCCGCCATCGGCACGGCACCTCGCATCGCTTGTTGCCGACCTCCGCGGGGCGCCGGGCGTCATCGTTCACTTGCCGTTCCAGCCCGCGAACGGTCCGTCGTTCCTCGCGCGCGAACTGGGCTGGCGTGTCGTGCGCCGCGCGAGCAATGTGGAAGCCAGTGGTGGCGTGGACGCGTACCTCGAACTCATCGACGGTTGGGTGCGCGACATCGGCAGCCCATCGTGAACGCGTTGCTCGAACTTGACGGTGTCTGTGCCGGCTACAGTGACGCGGTCGTCGGACCCGTATCGTTTAGCGTGGCGCCCGGGGAGGTTGTCGGGCTGAGCGGACCGAACGGCATCGGCAAGTCAACGCTGCTTGGTATCGTCACCGGCACCGCTCGACTGTTCGCCGGGCGCGTCGCGCTCGCTGACGGCGTCCGGGTTGCCCACCATCGCCAGCGCCCCGAGCGCCCGCCCGAAATCCCATTACGCGGCCGTGAATTGTTGGCGATTACCGAGGCGGACCCGGCGGGTTGCCCGCCGCTGCTCAAGGCCCGCCTCGCGCTACCACTCGATGAATTGAGCGGCGGTCAGTACCAGTTGTTGCTCGCGTTTGCGTGTCTCGGCGGCCCGGCGGATCTTGTGTTGCTGGATGAACCGAGCAACAACCTCGACCCGGAGAGTGTCGGCGCACTGGTCTCGCTGCTAAAGGCGACACCCGCAAGCCGGGGTGTCGTCGTCGTGAGTCATGAGGCTGGTTTTCTTGAAGCGTGCTGTACGCGCCTCGTCGAAGTGCGTCGCGTATGAACCTTGAACTCGCTTTTGACCCACTATTTCGTGTGCCGTTGTTGCTCGGCCTCACGCTCGCCGTGTTGTTGCCTGTGTTGGGGGTGTTCCTGCGCGTTCGAGATGAGTGGCTCGGCGCGCTCGGCTACACGCACGTCGCCGCCGCAGGCGCGCTCGCGAGCGGGCTCCTGCACTGGCCGGTGCTCGTGTGCGCACTAGGTGCCGCCGCCATCGCCGCATTGCTGAAAGGCGCGGTGCGTCGGCCCGGCAACGACCTATACGCGGCAATGACGATTGCCGGCTGGGCAATCGCGCTGTTGCTCGCGGCGAACAGCGACCATGGCGAAGTGCTCGGTGAGACCTTGCTGAGGGGCCAGCTGTATTTCGCGACCGCGCCCCAGCTCTGGATCGCGCTCGGCATCGCGGCCGCAACGTTTGTCGCGCTAGGCTGGCTGTCGCCCAGATTGCTCAGGCAGCGATTTTTCCCGGACCACTACCGCGCCAACCGGCAACCCGCGTGGCCTCATGAGGCCGCGTTCGCGGCGTTGGTGATCGGTGCGCTGGTGGTCGCTACGGGCGCCGTCGGCGCGATGGCAGCCTTCGCGCTGGTATTCGTGCCACCCTGGGTCGCTTTCGGCGTCTGCCGGAGCTGGCGGCAGGCGCTCGTCGTTGCGCCGCTCTGCGGTGCGGTCGCGTACCTCGTGGCGCTGGCGGTTGCTTTGGGACTCGACCAGCCTGCGGGCCCGGTCATCGTGGTTGCGTTGATCGCACTCTTGCCGCTGCGTTTGCTGCCGCGACTCCGCTGACGGCGTATCATCGGTCCTATGGTGCAACGCGATACACCCGACGCGCTCGCGCGTCGGCTGGAGCGGGGGCTCGACCCGGTTTATACGGTCTGTGGCGATGAGCCGTTTCTGATCGAAGAGGCCGCGACCGCGATTCGGCAGGCGGCGCGCGCCGCAGGTTTCGATGAGCGCGAGGTTTATCACGCCGAGCGGGGTTTCGACTGGTCGACGCTCGCATCCGCCGCGGCAAGCCTGTCGCTATTCGCGTCGAAACGCATCATCGAGCTGCGAGTACCCTCGGCGAAACCCGGCGATGCTGGCTCGCGCGCATTGGTCGAGTACTGCGCGCGACCCGCCGACGACACGATTCTCCTCGTCATCGCGGGAAAGCTGGACGGCAACACGCGCAAAAGCAAATGGGTGTCCGCGCTCCGTGATGCGGGACCGTTGCATGAGTTTCGTTCGCTCAGCCTCGCCGATCTGAATCGGTGGTTGGTCGCGCGCATGCGTGCGCGAGGGCTGCAACCCCATCCGGATGCCGTCGAGTTGCTCGTGCAACGCGTCGAGGGCAACCTGCTCGCTGCGGCCCAGGAGCTCGACAAACTTGCGTTATTGCACGGCGAGGGGCCGGTAACGGTCGATGCGGTGCGGGAGGCCGTTGCCGATAGCGCGCGCTACGACCTCTTCCAATGGGTCGATGCGGCAGTCGCGGGTGAATCCGCGCGTGCATTGCGTATGCTTGACGGCATGCGTGCGGAAGGCGCTGAGCCCGTACTTGTATTGTGGGCGCTGGTGCGTGAACTCCGCACGCTTGCGACCGTCACCGCTGCAGTCGGGCGCGGCGACCCCGTCGACCGAGCGCTGTACGCGGCGCGTGTTTGGCAAGCCCGGCAATCACTGGTCCGCAACGCGATTGGTCGAATGCGGCCGGCGCGCGTCGCGAGACTGCTGCGTCGCGCCGCGGCTACTGACCGGGTCATCAAGGGCGCGGCGCCCGGCGCCGCATGGGATGAACTCGCTTACCTGACCGTTGGCCTGGCCGGCCGGCAACGCACGACTTGATCGGCGTATTCGGCGGCATGTTTGACCCGATCCATTGCGGACACCTGCGCGCGATGGTCGAGTTGCGCGACCATCTCTCGTTAACCGAACTTCGCGTTGTGCCCTGTGCGAACCCCGTTCACCGGCGCGGTGCCACGGCAACGCCGCAAGCGCGCGTCGCGATGCTCACCGCGGCATTGCGCGACATGTCGGGGTGCGTCGTCGACGATCGCGAGATTCGTCGCGGCGGGCCGTCCTATACCGTGGACACCTTGCTTGAACTTCGGCATGAGTCGGCGCGCGGCGCGCTTTGTCTGCTGGTCGGGCATGACGCATTTTCGCGATTGAGTACTTGGCATCGTTGGCGGGAGATCTTCGAACTCGCACACGTCGTCGTCGCGCGTCGTCCGGGCGCCGAAGGCGAGCCGTTGGACGCTGAATTGCGCACGGTCGTCGCGCAACGCGCCACACAGGACATCGCAGCGCTTCATGCTCGTCCGGCCGGGCTGATATTCATGAGCGAAACGACCGAGCTTGCGATTTCGTCCACGGCTTTGCGGGCCGACGCAGCCGCTGGGCGTTCGCTGCAGTGGCTCGTTCCAGCGGCGGTCGCGGAATTAATTCAAACGAATGACTGGTACACAGGGGGTACGGATGGCTGAACAGGACCCGACGGCACTGGTTGTCGGCGCGTTGGATGATTTGAAAGGCGTGGATATTCTGTGCATGGATGTCCGCGGCATCACGACGATCACTGACTGGATGGTGCTCGCGTCCGGCAACTCAGACCGACACGTAAAATCGCTCGCGGATAGTGTGCTACAGGCAGCGCGCAAGGCGGGCGTATCGGTACTGGGCATCGAAGGCGAGAAAGATGGCGAGTGGGTATTGATCGATCTCGGGGACGTCATCGCGCACGTCATGCTCCCTCGTGTGCGTGACTTCTACAAGCTCGAGAAGCTGTGGGACCACGCGGGCGATGGCGATCAACATACGGGCGGCTGATGCGTATCAGACTGCTGGCTGTCGGCAAACGAATGCCGAATTGGGCGGCAGACGCGTACCGAGAATTCGCGTCGCGCATGCCCCCGGAACTCCGTATCGAACTCATCGAGATTCCGAGCGGCAAACGCGACGAGGGTGCGCGTATTCTTGCGCAGATTGCTCCAGATGCACAGGCCGTTGCGCTTGACGAGCGCGGTAGTGCTTGGACGACGCGCGAACTCTCCGCCCAGCTTGGCGCGTGGCGCGAAAGCGGGCGTCCATTGGCACTCATCATCGGCGGGCCGGACGGCCACTGTGCGGAAATACGTGCGCGCGCAACACAAACTTGGTCACTCTCGAATCTCACGCTTCCGCACATGCTCGCACGCGTCGTCGTAGCAGAGCAGTTGTACCGCGCGTGGACGATTCTGAGCGGCCATCCGTACCATCGTGACTGATTCGACGCTCGTGCTCGCGTCGGCGTCGCCACGCCGCCGTGAATTGCTTGCGCAAGTCGGCGTCAAGTGCGCCGTACAGCCTGCGGACATCGACGAAACGCCGCTACCGGGCGAACCTCCGGAGGCATATGTCCTGCGGTTGGCGCGCGCAAAGGCGATCGCGGTTGCCGACGCCCGAGGCGACGCCGCGACGGTGTTGGGCGCCGATACAACCGTGGTGGTCGACGGCGAGCCGCTCGGTAAACCGCGCGACCCGGACGAAGCCGGTGCCATGCTTCGGCGCTTGTCCGGGCGGACCCACGAAGTCATCAGCGCGGTGGTTGCCGTTCGCGGTGGACGCATCGCATCGCGCATGGTCACTACTCGCGTGACGATGCGCGTTCTTGAAGATCGCGAAATTGTGGCGTACTGCGCGACAGGAGAACCGTACGACAAGGCCGGCGGTTACGCGGTGCAGGGGTTGGCCGCGGCGTTCATTTCGCATCTCGATGGGAGCTACACCGGCGTTGTCGGCCTGCCGTTGTTCGAGACGCTCGAATTGCTCACCGAGATCCACCTATGACGGCCCGCACGCGAACCCGCAAACTCGTTGGTATTGCGGCTTGGATCGCTGCATCGGTTGTGATCGTGTTGGCGTTGTTGACGGCGGCTTTTCGTTTCGTCGTACCGTTGGTACCGGCCTATCGCGCGGACGTAGAGCGCTGGGCGAGCGAGGTGTTTGGTGCGCCAGTCGATATCGATGCGCTCGACCTGCGGTGGCGTGGTGTCCGGCCAGAAATCGTACTGGACGGGGTCCGGTTCATCAGCGCCGATGCGCAGCGGGCCGTTGCAGCGCGCGAAGTTCGAATTGGCATCAGCCTCAAATCCTTGGCCATGTTGGGTCGTGTCGTGCCGGCGCGCATCGTGCTGGTCGAACCCGATGTGATGCTCGTCGTCGATTCGGCAGGCGGTGATCGAGTCGGCGATCAATGGCAACGCACGTTTGCCGCCCGCGATAGGCGCGGGACGATTGAAATCGAGTCAGGGCGGGTCGTGCTTGTCGCAGACGAAGGCCGTCGTCGAGCCGAACTCGAGCAAATTACCGGGACCCTTCGCAGCGACGGGCAGCAGCATCTTGTTGCGTTGTCAGCGAAGCCGGGTGCCGGGGTCGACGGTGCAATCGCGCTGGATGCGACAGGGCACGGTTGGCCAGGCGAAATTGATTGGGCGATGGATGTCGATATTCGGTTTACGGACGTCGACCTCGCAGCTTTCCAGCACATCGGACGCCGGGCACGGCTGCGTGACGGTGCGTTGGATCTCGTGCTCTCAATGCATGTTGATCAAGGGGAGCCGCAAACGGTTGATGTGAATGCACTGCTCTCAGACGGCGCGAACGCAACGGGCCGGTGGGAGCGACGCGATGGGGGCTGGGATGCATCGATCGTCGCGCACGGCGCCGATGGGCGGCGTAGTGGCCCCGTCGTGCTCGCATACACCGAGCCTGCGGTCGGGGAAGACCCCGCGTATTGGCACCTTGCGTCGGAGCAGGTTTACATTGAGGACCTCGCGCGGTTCGCGGCCGCCGTGCCGTGGTACCTCGGCGAACGGACGACAACTTGGCTCGACCGCGCACCCCACGGCGAAATCCACCGGCTCGACCTCGTGGTTCGCCGCACGGCGGACGGGCCACCCCGTTACAGCGTCGAACTCGAAGCAGACGCCCTTGCGCTCGCGCAAGACGCGGAGAGTGGCGTCCCTGGATTCTCCGGCGTGTCGCTGCACGCGGAAGCGGACCAGGATCGCGGGCGTGCGACAGTCTCGATTGCCGATGGATCGATGTACTTCCCGCGTGTGTTCCGTGAGCGGTTCGGGCTGCGCAGCGCGGAGGTTGTTGCCGACTGGACACGCGCCGACGATGTTTGGGTCGTCGCTTTCCCGGCAATTTCGGCGGCGAACCATCACGTCGCGGCCAGCGGCCGCGGCTCGGCGACCTTGGCGCAGGGCCGACGACCGGCGCTGCAGCTCGACATCGGCTTTAGCGAAGCGGACCTTGCAGCGCATCACGGATATCTTCCCGTCAATGTGATGTCCGACGCACTCGTAGCCTGGCTCGACCGTGCAGTCCTCGGTGGCAGAGCGGTCGAGGGCATATTCCAGTACGACGGCCTTGTGGGCGGCGGTGCGCTGGCGTCCGGCGACGCGGAGTTGATCGCGACGTTCGATGCATCCGACATCGTGCTCGCGTTCGCGGAGGGCTGGCCGCAACTTGACCACGCCGATGCACGGGTTCAGTTCACAGGCCGCACTTTCGAAGCCACGGTGACACGCGGTCGGCTCGGCGACACGCCGCTGAGCGCCGAGGTCGGTATCGCGACGTTTGCGGCGCCGACGTTACGGGTCGACGGGCGGGCCGGGGATGACCTCGCGGTCATGTTCGACACCTTTGTCACGACACCCATCGGGCGCGCGAACTGGCTCGAAGGTGCGACGACCGGAGGCGACGCCGCGCTGGCCCTCGCCATCGAATTGCCGCTCGGCGACGTGGGTGAACTCGAAGTGCGAGGGCACCTCGAACTCGCGGATGCAAGTGTCGGAATCGCAGGTTTCCCCGACCCACTCACGCAGCTCAGCGGGACGTTGCAGATCCGGGAGGACGGTGTCGATGCAACGGGGCTGTCCGGTACGCTTTTCGAATACCCGGTCGCCGCATCGGTCGAGACAGTGCGTGGTGATGACGTTACGGCTGAAGCAGTCAGCGTGCGGCTGGAAGGTCGCGTCGATACGACGACGCTGGCGCGGCTGGCCGAGCGGCCGTTGCCGCTGGCCGAGGGCACCGCCGCATGGCGTGCTGAGTTAGTCGCACCGTACGCGGAGCGGTCACCAAGCCTCCGTATCGCATCGGATCTCGCGGGGCTCGCCGTTGACCTGCCGTCTCCGCTTGGAAAACCTAAATCCGAGGTGCGTGACCTTATCGTAACGATCGATTTGGATAGCGTCGTGCGTCGTTTGACCGTCGTCGACGGCGATGCGTTGCGAGCCGATGCCGAATACGAGGGCGGGGCGGGGGCGTGGCGCTTCGCGCGCGGCCACGTTCAATTGGGCCCGGAAAAGGCAGGGCCGATGCCCGATGATGGCTTGGCGATTCGCGGTTCATTGTCACGCTGGAGCCACGGCGCCGCGGACGGCGCACCCGCGACTTCGCTCGCAGGCGGAGATGCGCACGTGACCGAAGTCGATCTTGAAGTCGGTGAACTCGCCCTATACGGGCGCGAACTCGGTGCAGTCCATATCGAAGGTCACCGCGAAATTAATCGCTGGCGCTGGACGCTGGAAGGTGAGCGTGCTGCAGGTAGCGTCGAACTTCCGGATGCACCCAATAACGCACACCCAATTCACGCGTACTTTTCGCGACTCGACGTGCCGAAGCGAACGGAGGCTGCACGACCGCCACCGACAGAGCTTGACGCAACCGAAGTGCCCCCAATCGTATTCCATGCCGCACGTTTGAAAATCGGCGCGATGGATCTCGGCGAGGTGAATGGCACGCTGCACACCATCGAAAACGGTGTTGCACTGGAAGGGTTCTCCGCGACCCGCCTCGACGCACGCGCGGTCGCGCACGGCAGTTGGCATACCGTGGACGGTTACCACCGGACCGTGCTACGCGGTTCCGTCGACAGCACCGACGTCCGTGCCACGCTCGCCGGACTCGGCTATGCCGCATCGATCGAGGCGGGGGCAGGCCACATCGAATTGGATGTGAGCTGGATGGACAGTGCGATTGCGGATCCGTTGCCGACCCTCGCCGGCACGGTCGGTGTGCGGATAGAGCGGGGCAACCTACTGGACGTGGAGGCCGGCGCGGGGCGTGTGTTCGGACTCCTCAGCTTGTACGCGCTACCCCGCCGACTTGCGCTCGATTTCAGCGATGTGTTTCGGCGTGGGCTGGCGTTCGACGCGATTAGCGGATCGTTCAAGATTGATCAGGGCCAGGCGCATACCGATGATCTAACGCTGGTTGGCCCCGCGGTCCGCGTCGAAGTGACTGGTCGAACTGGACTAGCGACACGCGACTACGAGCAGGAAGCCGTGGTCACCGCGAGTTTCGCATCGAGCCTTACAATCGCCGGTACGCTCGCGGGCGGCCCGGGGGTCGGTGCGGCACTGCTCATTGCGTCCGAATTGTTCAAGGGCCCACTCGACGATATGGCGCGCGTACGGTATCGCGTCACGGGTCCATGGGATGAACCCACGATCGAACGGGTTACCGAGCAGCGCTGAGCGCATCGCAGCCCGGTGGTATCCTTGGGCCATGATTTCCGCTTGGATACTCGCGCTTGCACCGACCCTCACCGCGCTCCCTGTCGACGAATTTGTCGTGCTCGCCGACGACTGGGCCCGGCCACGGTCCGGCGAGGCCGTGGTCGCGCAGCCCGCCATTCGCCAAGCGGTCGCCGCATGGGGGGGTGACGCATCGACCCAGATCCTCATCGTCTACCCGGGGGGTGAGCGCGGGACCTTATGGGGTCGCGAGGTGCGCGATTGGCTCGTGGCACTCGGCGTTTCACCCCGCCATATCGTGCTGCAGCCCGGCGGTCCCCGCGACGATGCGGTGATTCTGCGGCTCGGGCGGCAACCTTGAGCGCGCTACAGCTCGCGGAGCATCGTTTGCTCGCGCCAGCCGGGCTCGACGACAACCGACTCGCCGATGCGCTGTCGCGCATGCTCGGCAACCAAGTCGATGCCGCCGACCTCTACTTCCAGTCGTCACGCCACGAGAGCTGGGTGCTCGAGGACGGGCGCGTGCGTGACGGTTCGCACAACATCGAGCAAGGCGTCGGCGTGCGCGCGATGGCCGGTGAGCGAACTGGATTCGCGTACTCGGACGAGATTCAGCCCCATGCGCTGCTCACAGCGGCGGATGCTGCGCGCTCGATTGCGCGCGCGGGCGGCGGATCGACCGCAATGAAGCGATGGTCGTCAACCGACCGCCAACCGCTGTATCCGGCCATTGACCCCGTAGGTACGCTCGCCGATGGCGATAAGGTTGCGTGGCTCGAGCGGCTCGATCGTCGCGCTCGTGCTGCGGATCCGGCAGTAACGCAGGTCGTCGTGAGCCTTGCTGCGGTCCACGATCTCATCCTCGTCGCTGCGAGTGACGGTACCCTCGCGGCGGACGAGCGACCGTTGGTGCGGTTGAGCATTTCCGTCATTGTCGAGCGCAACGGCCGCCGCGAGCGGGGCAGCGCAGGCGGAGGCGGGCGGCATGGCTACGACGCTTTATTTGAAACGGGGCTCGCCGAACGCTGGGTCGACGCGGCGGTGCGTGAGGCGCTGATCAACCTCGATGCCGAAGCGGCGCCTGCCGGGACCATGACCGTCGTGCTCGGCGCGGGATGGCCGGGAATCCTGTTGCACGAGGCAATCGGTCACGGGCTTGAGGGCGACTTCAATCGAAAGGGCACTTCCGCATTCGCCGGCCGTCTCGGCGAGCGTGTCGCGAGTGAACTCTGCACGGTTGTCGACGATGGCACGCTCGCGCAACGACGCGGCTCGTTGACGGTCGATGACGAGGGTACGCCGACCGAATGTACGACGTTGATTGAGAAGGGCGTACTGCGTGGGTTCATGCAGGACAAAATGAACGCGCGTCTGATGGGGATGGCGCCAACCGGTAACGGTCGTCGAGAGTCTTTCGCACACTTGCCGATGCCGCGCATGACCAATACCTATATGCTCGCCGGGGAAAGCGAGCCCGGCGAGATCATCGCGTCCGTCGAGCGCGGATTGTACGCGGCGAATTTCGGCGGTGGCCAAGTTGACATTACGTCCGGAAAATTCGTGTTCTCGGCGAGCGAGGCCTGGTTGATCGAGGGCGGCAAGCTGACGCGGCCCGTCCGCGGCGCGACCCTCATCGGAAACGGCCCTGACGTCCTTACGCGTGTGAGCATGGTCGGCAACGACCTCGAGTTGGATAGCGGGGTTGGGACCTGCGGTAAGGACGGGCAGAGCGTGCCGGTGGGCGTCGGTCAGCCGACGCTACGCGTGGATGGCCTGACGGTCGGCGGAACGGGTTAGCGACCGCTCGCGTCAGCCAGCTCCGATAATTCCCGCACACGCAGTCCGAGCTCATCCGGTGTTGCAGCGGTCACCGTCGCGTGACCAAGCTTGCGGCCGGGCCGCGCTGCTTTGCCGTAGTCATGCAGGCTAGCGCCAGAAATTGCGGCGACTGCGGCCGCGTCCGGCAGGCCGCCGATGAAATTGACCATCGCGGTCGGACCGAGGGCCTTCGAGTCCCCGAGCGGCATTCCAGTAATCGCGCGCAAGTGATTTTCGAATTGGCTCGTCGCGGCGCCTTCGATCGTCCAGTGACCGGAGTTATGAACACGCGGCGCGAATTCGTTCGCGCGCAGTCCGTCCGCACATTCGAACAATTCCAATGCGATGACGCCGACATAGTCGAGCTCCGTGAGCAGACGCGTGACGAACGACGTCGCATCTGCATCGAACGGACCCGGCGCTGCGGGTGCGAGGGTCGTGCGCAGGATGCCATCGCGATGCACATTTTCCACGACGGGGTAGGCGGTGACGGACCCATCCGTCGCGCGTGCGGCCACGAGAGAGAGTTCCCGGTCGAACGGGACGAACCCCTCAAGGATGAGGTCGGCCTTGCCAAGCTCGATCCGCGCGCGCTCGGCTTCGGCGGCGGACCGAACCACGCGTTGCCCCTTGCCGTCGTAACCGAGTCGGCGCGTCTTCATCACGGCAGGCAAGCCAGTGACGGCAAGCGCATCGGCGAGCGACTGCGCATCGTCGACTGCCGCATACGGTGCGGCGGGGATGTCGAGCGCGGTGAACAAGGATTTTTCCGCGATGCGGTCTTGCGCGACGCGAAGTGCCCGCGGGCCGGGTCGAACACATACCCGCTCGGCAAGCCAGTCAGCGGCATCTGCAGGGACGTTCTCGAAATCGAAGGTGACGACGTCCGAAACGTCGGCAAGCTGACCCAACGCACGTCTGTCGCCGAAGTCGCCGACGATAATCGGCGCAAACGCTGCGGCGGGTGCATCGTCACTCGCGTCGAGCACGGTGACTTCAATGCCCAAAGGACGGGCAGCGAATGCGAGCATGCGGCCGAGCTGGCCGCCGCCAACGATCCCGACGCGCATCAAACGTTCCGCGGGTCCGGTTGCGCGAGGACGCGCGCGGTTTGTGCGTCACGGTAGGCGCGCAGCGCTTCGCGATACTCTGGATGTTTCGCACCGAGAATAGCGGCAGCGAGCAACGCTGCGTTGGTCGCCCCGGCGTCACCGATTGCGAGCGTTCCGACTGGAACGCCAGCGGGCATTTGCGCGATGGAGAGTATCGAGTCAAGTCCGCTCAAGGTGCGCGACTGAATCGGTACCCCGAGCACCGGTAAAACGGTTTTCGCCGCGGCCATGCCGGGAAGGTGCGCGGCGCCGCCCGCGCCGGCGATTAGCACCTCAAGGCCGCGCTCTTCTGCACTCGCACAATATTCGAACAGCAGGTCCGGTGTTCGGTGTGCCGAGACGACGCGAACCTCGTGCGGCACCTTCAGCGTGTCGAGCGTCTGCGCCGCCAACTGGAGTGTCTCCCAGTCGGACGTCGAGCCCATGATGACCCCTACAAGCGGTTTCATCGGCGCATTGTACGGCAGCGTGCGTGCGCCTGCAGCCACGCGGCTGCGGTCGGTAATGCCTGCGATGCGGACACCGCATCATCCGGGACCACCTTGCCGCCGTAAACGCGCCCATCGCGGTCGGCGAACCGCGAGGCGGTCACGAACATCAGCGCGCCGTCCTCGAGTCGGAAGCCGCGGTTTCCGGTGGAGACACCGAAGGTGGGCTCGCCAAAGCTTCGCGAGTCCGGCCGACCCCGGAAGGCGATTGCGACGGCTTCGCCAGAACTTGCTGTCGACGGGCCCGTCAGCACCGCGACGACGGGCAACGGACCGTCGACGGACACCGCAAAGTGGCTCACCGCCTGCGTGTTGTCACCGGAACCGGCAGCACCGTCATCGACCCACCAATGGGTCGCAGCGCCGGTCGGGGGCTTGAACGCGCCGACGCGGCCATCGCCGATCAGCGGTTCTAGTCCTGCGAACATCGGCCACATATTGCCGCCGGGGTTATCGCGTAAATCGACGACCCATCCACACGGTGCTTTCTCTGCGAGCTTGAAGATGAGCGTTTGCAGCGCGTCGGCAAACGCGGCGTCGGCATCGCGGTCACCGCCGGCATGGCCTGGAATCCAAAGGTAGGCGAGTGAGTCCTCTAGGAGTGCGCCGGTTGGCATCGTGCGCGACGGCTGCGTGTGCGCGATTGCTTCCAGCGATTCCGGTTGTGGCATCTGGTCGGGTGTCAGCAACGCGCTGTGACGGTCGCCGAGTGATGCGAGCGCGATGCGAATGGCCGGCCAAGTTTGTTGCGTCGTGCGCGCATCCTGCGCGGCAGCGAAAGCACGCGCTCGGATGTCGGCGAAGTTGAGCGTGTCGCGATGGAGCGCGTGCTGCTCCATCAGTAAGAGCGCATGGTCGAGGTAGGCCGCTGCGCGTGGGGATGTCGCACCGTACACGGCGGGAGTGGCCAGCAGGAGCGCGAAGACAACGCAGCGCGCAACGGATGTTTTTGACATGGCGTTCGCAAAGCTAAGGTGAAGACCCGAGTCCACCTTGCCATGCGTTTCGGAGCGCGTCCAGCGAGCTTTGCGCTATGTCAGTCAGTGACCGTCGGGAGGCTGACCAGATAGCGAAAAAGCGCCCGTTGGTGGCGCGGGGGCCGCCCGGCAGCGCGCTCCGCGTGGGCGTCGCGGACCAGTCGCCGCAGGCGCTGCCGGTCAACGGACGGATGCGCCTCGATATACTCTCCGAGCGCTCCGTCACCTTCATCGAGCAAGCGCGTGCGCCAATGTTCCGCGTGGTGCAATAATGCGCGGGATGCGAGGCCGCTCTCGTCAAGTTTCGCGAGCGCGGCACGGATTGGTTCGGGATCGACGTTGCGCATCAGTTTGCCGATGTACTGCAACTGTCGCTTGCGCCCACCCCGCGCGGTGATGGTCCGCGCGGCATCGATTGCCTCGCGCAATGCAGCCGGCATCTCGATTGGGTCTAGCTGGTGGGGCGGCAGTTCGACCAAGCGCTCGCCCAGCGCCTGCAATGCAAGAGAATCGCGCTTTTTTTGGGACTTCGATGGGGATTCAGAATCGCTCATGAACGACGGAGATGATAGCAGGACGCTAGAGCGGCTCGTCGCGCACTGTCTTGAGGTTGCCCGCGCGCAAGGCGCGAGCGCCTGCGAAGCGGCAGCCAGCCTCGAATCAGGGCTGTCCGTCGGTGTTCGGATGGGCGAAGTCGAAACGGTCGAATATCAGCGCGACCGCTCGGTCGGGGTCACCGTCTACTTCGGGCAGCGCAAGGGCAGCGCCTCAACCGCCGACTTTTCTGACGCCGCGCTGCGGGACACGGTGGACGCCGCGTGCCGAATCGCGCGCTTCACGGCTGAGGATCAACACATCGGTTTGGCGGATCCCGAGCGCCTGGCGACGGAATTCCCGGACCTCGATCTCGACCATCCGTGGGCGATCGAACCACCCGCTGCAATCGAATTGGCGTTGCGCGCGGAGGCCGCGGCGCGCGGCGCCGACGCGCGGATCACGAACTCGGACGGCGCAGGCTTCTCCAGCCACCGCGGGACGCGGTGTTATGCGAACAGCCACGGCTTTGTTGGCACATCGACGGGTACACATCACTCGCTCTCCTGCGCGGTCATCGCGGGCACGGGCGGCACGATGCAGCGCGATGGCTGGCACACGATTGCACGCGCCGAATCGGATCTGGAATCGGCAGAGCGCGTCGGTCTGCGCGCGGCCGAGCGTGCGTTGAGACGGCTCGGAGCGCGCCGCGTCGCGACGACGCGCGTGCCGGTCTTGTTTGCACCCGAAGTCGCGCGCGGCTTGATCGGCCACTTGCTCGCGGCGATTCGGGGGTCCGCACAATACCGGCAGAGCTCATTCCTGCTGGACGCACTCGGATCGCAGGTACTGCCGCCCGGCATCGCAGTGTGCGAAACGCCGACGTTGGCTCGCGGTCCTGCGAGCACCGCCTTCGACGGCGAAGGCGTCGCGACACGCGAAACCGACCTCGTCAGTGACGGCGAACTGCAGACCTACCTGCTGGATTCCTATTCGGCCCGGCGGCTCGGCCGGGAAACCACCGGACACGCGGGCGGCTGGACCAACGTGATCGTGGAAGGCACCCGTGACCCCGGGGACCTCCTGCGGGACATCGCTGACGGTTTCTACGTCACCGAGCTGATGGGCCAGGGCGTGAACCTCGTCACCGGTGATTACTCGCGTGGGGCCGCCGGGTTCTGGGTCGAGAACGGCGAGCTCACGCATGCCGTCGAGGAAGTAACCATCGCGGGCAACTTGAAGGCGATGTTGCTGGGAATCGCCGGATTCGGTACCGACCTGGACCGGCGTCACCCGATTCAGGTCGGCTCGATACTCATCGACCGGATGGCGGTTGCTGGCGACTGATCAGTCGTTGAAAACCCGGATGCCGAAATAGCAGGTATCCGTGCTGCAACCGGGCATCGTCACTTCGACGAGGTGAGATCCGTTCGTTTCGCTGCGGAATGCGACAACGGGGACGTCGTCCGTCTCCATGTCAGCGGCGAGTTGCGTGCCGTTGGCCGCGTAGGCGGCGAGGTCGAGGTCGCTACAGTCGTAATCGCAGCCGCCGACCACCATGTAGTTCGTCCCCGCGCGCAAATTCAGCTCCAGAAAAACGCGGCCGCCAGCGGGTAGTAAGCCAACAATCGAGTTTTGTGCAATGACGCCGGCGCTGGGCCGGAACCCCTCTCCGACGATTGCCTCCGAAGCCGCATCGAGCTGCTGGACAATGATGTCGCGTTGCGACTGCGCCGACGCTAATACGGGAAACAGGGACGCGGCGATGAGGATGGCGGACAAACGCATGGATGGAGCTCCTGTGGCGGGTCAGAGGGTTCTTTCGCTCAGCGTAGCACGCGGTTGAGCTCGTCCAAAAGCGCCCGTGCCTCAATGGGGTCTGCTTTGTCGAGAATGCGCTTCGCGTAGCGCCGCGCCGTCGCGGTGTTCGATTCCGTGACGGCCCGCTTCACGGCGAGCAGGTGTGACGAATGCATGCTGAAACGCGTTAAGCCGAGTCCGAGCAGTAAGCGGGTAAACCGCACATCGCCCGCCATCTCGCCGCACAGCGAGACTGGAATGTCAGCGCGCGCCCCGGCGCGTAACACCGTCGTAATCAGCTGCAATACTGCTGGGTGCAGTGGGTCGTACAGGTGCGTCACCGCTTCGTTCGCACGGTCGACGGCCAGGGTGTATTGGATGAGGTCGTTGGTGCCGATCGAGAGGAAGTCGGTCTCGCGCGCGATTTGCGCTGCGGTGAGTGCAGCTCCGGGAACTTCGATCATCGCGCCGACCGGGACGGAATCCGCACACCGGATTCCCTCAGCGCGGAGTGAAACTCGCGCATGGTCGAGGTACTCGCGAAATTTTCGGACCTCGCTCGCGTGGGCCACCATGGGCAACATGATTGAGAGCGGGCCGCGCGCCGCGGCGCGCAGGAGTGCTCTAAGCTGCGGCACCAGCCATTTCGGTTCACTCAAACCCAGTCGGATTGCGCGCAATCCGAGCGCAGGGTTTGCGCCAGTCTCCGGGCGACCGGTCGGCAGCTTATCGGCCCCGAGATCGAGCGTGCGAATGATGACCGGCCGCCCACGCATCCCATCAACAACGCGCGCGTAGGCGGCGTACTGCTCGTCCTCGTCCGGGATCGACCCGCGGTTTAGAAAGAGGAACTCGGTTCGGTACATACCGACACCCGATGCGCCTGCATCGCGCGCGGCGCGCAGGTCCTCGGGTCGCTCGATGTTTGCTTGCAATGAAACTGTTGTGTCGTCGAGCGTGACGGCGGGTACTTCGCGCAATGCCCGCAGCGCGGATCGCTCGCGGGCTTCGTCTCGCTGTCGTCGACGGTAACCCGTGAGTGCTTTGGCATCGGGATCAATGACGAGTTCGCCGGCGTCGCCATCGAGGACCGCGAATTCATCGGTCCGCACCAGACGAGTCGCATCGCGTACGCCGACGAGTGCCGGGATACGCAGGCTGCGAGCGATGATGGTTGCATGCGAGAGCGGGCCGCCGGTCTCGGTGACGAATCCGGCCACGCCGCGCTGGTGGAGGCGCAATACATCCGTAGGATCGAGGCTCGCAGTCACGTGGATAACGCCAGCGACCGTGTCGGAATCGTCGGGCAACGGGTCTGACAGCGCGGCGAGTAGCCGCTCGACCGTATGTGCAACGTCGTCCCGGCGTGTTCGCAGATACGCGTCGTCGATGGTGTCGAATACCGAGAGCAACGCATCGCGCTGGCTCGTGAGCGCCCATTCAGCGCTGCACCGTTGCGCGCGGATGCGATCCACGACGGCATCGTTCAGCGCGGGGTCCTGCAGCATCAACAAATGCGCGTCGACGAATGCTCGGATTTCCACCGGCGTTGATCGCGGGATCTGGCCACGCACCTTACGAAGTTCGCGGCGCGCCGTGGCGAGCGCGCGTCGGAATCGCGCGACTTCCTGTGCGACGGTGCCGGGCGGCGGTGTGAGCGGGTCGATCGCGCGCGCGGTCATTGCGCCGCAATGAATCCTGCCGATTGCGACGCTGCCGGGAATCCCAATGCCTTGGAGCGTCAGCGCCACGCGCGTCCCCTCATTCGTCAAAGCCGGATTCGATGATAGCGCGTAGCGCCTCAAGCGCGTCGGCTGCGTCGGGGCCGCGTGCCCGCAGCTCAATCGTGGTGCCGTTGGCCGCGGCGAGACTGAGAATGCCGACGATACTTTTGGCGTCTGCGCTACGGCCGTTCGCCGCAAGTCGGATCTCGGAATCGAATGCCCGGGCGGTGCCTACGAGCGTTGCCGCGGGCCGGGTATGTACGCCGAGCGCGTTTACCACGCACGCGGTCGTCGTCAGCCAGGGTGACGCATGACCGCTAGCCAGGTGCTGTGATCTCGTCGTGGCGCACTTGCACGTGCTTCATGTGCGCGCGGAAGTGGCTAGCGAGCTTCTCGACCAGATACACCGACCGGTGGCAGCCGCCGGTACAGCCGATTGCGACGGTAATGTAGCTGCGCGAGCTTCGCTCGCATTCGGGTAACCAGCGGTCAAGGAACGCCGTGATGTCACGGAGCATGTCCGCGACCACGGGGTGCGTTTCCAACCACTCCGCGACCTCGGCGTCGAGCCCTGTCTTTCGCTTTAACTCTTTCTCCCAATACGGGTTCGGAAGACAGCGCACGTCGAACACAAAGTCGGCGTCACCGGGGATGCCAGCCTTGAATCCGAAGGAACGGAACAGCAGCGAGGTCTCCGCGCCTGTGCCGTGGACGCGGTCACGCACCAATTCCCTGAGTTCGTGCACTGACGTCCGCGTGCTGTCGAGCGTGAGGTCGGCCGCCGCGGCGACCGGGTTCAGCAGACGCCGCTCTTCCTCGATGGCTTCGTCCAGCGGCATCTCATCGGTCGAAAGCGGGTGCTTGCGGCGCGTCTCGCTATATCGCTTAACCAGCGTCTGGTGATTCGCGTGTAGGAACAGGATTTCACACGCCGTGCCGCTACGGCGCAGTTTCTCGACCACTTCGGGGACTTTCCGCAAATCGCGGGGGCGATTGCGCGCGTCGATGCCAACGGCCAGCCGCTCATAGACCGGGTCGCCGGTGGCAATCGTTTGTTCAGCGAGCGTGTCGAGCAGTCCAGCGGGCAGGTTATCGATGCAGTAGTAGCCAAGGTCTTCGAGCATATGGAGCGCAACCGACTTGCCCGATCCCGACAACCCGCTGACGATGACAAGACGCATTCAGACCTCCAAGAGCGCGAGCGCGCGTGCCGGGTCCTGTGTCGCCCGCAGCGCGTCGCGCAATGCTGCGTCATCAAAGCGCGTGGCGATGGCCGCGAGCGCGGCAAGATGTTCATTGTCGCAATGCAGCGGGACGATGAGGCCGAACACTAAATCGACAGGGACGCCGTCTGCCGCCTCGAAATCCACGGGCTCCGCAAGCCGGATAAACGCGCCCCGACTTTGCTCGAGACCATCGACGCGCCCGTGTGGCAACGCAACCCCGTAGCCGATGGCGGTGCTGCCGAGACGCTCGCGACCGAGCAGCGATTCAAGGATGACCGATTCACCGGGATCGTTGGCGCTTCCGGCAAGCGTGTGCGCCGCGAGTTCGAGTGCGCGCTTCCTGCTGGTGGCAGGAACGCCGTAGGCGATGCGTTCCGGCGCGAGGAGTTCAGACATGGCCATTTATTTTCAGATCCGTCTTGTGGTGATCGGTCAGCTTCTCTTTGTGCTTGATGAGTTGTCGATCGAGCTTGTCGATCAGCCCGTCAATCGCCGCGTACATGTCTTCCGATACGGAATCTGCGAATAGGTCGTTACCACTCACATGGACGGTCGCTTCCGCCTTATGCCGCAGCTTCTCCACTGTCAGGATTACGTGAACGTCCGTGACGTGTTCGAAATGCCGCTCGAGGCGTACGAATTTTGTGTCCACATAAGTCCTGAGTGCAGGGGTGAGATCGACATGGTGTCCAGTCAATTTTATTTGCATTCAATACTCCTTTCTTTACGTTCGTTTGCCGGGGGGATCGACATGCCCTCCCGGTATTTCGCGACAGTGCGTCGCGCGACGCGCAGGCCTGCTTGCGCAAGCAGTTCAGCAATACGTCCGTCTGATAACGGTTGTCGTGCGTTCTCCGCCGCAATGAGCCGACGAATCTGCGCGCGAGCTGCCGTCGCGGAGGTGCCGCTCCCATCGGCAGTTCCGAGTTGGCTGGAAAAGAAATAGCGGAACTCGATGACGCCGCGCGGCGTGTGCAGATATTTGTTGGTGGTCACGCGCGATATTGTCGACTCATGCATGCCGAGCGCTTCAGCGACTTCGCGCAGCACGAGCGGCCGCATCGCGATATCGCCGTGTTCGAGATACTCGCGTTGGTGGCCAACGATAAACGTCGCGACCTGCAACAACGTCTGTGCGCGGCTTCGCAGGCTCTTCAACAGGAACCGTGCATCTTGCAGATGGTCGCGCAGGCACGCGCGGTCGTCACCGCTGGTCCCATCGCGTGCGAGTTGCTGGTAATACGGGTTGATGCGCAGACGCGGCGCGAGTTCTGGATTGAGCTCGACATGCCAACGTCCGTCACGACGCGTGACCAATACGTCGGGAATGATGTAGTCCGGCTCAGGCGTTGTGATTCCGGCTGCCGGTCGCGGCTGTAATGAGCGCACGAGTTCGATGGCCGGCTCTAGCGCGGCGCGCTCTACACCGCACGCCGACGCGATACGGTCGAAGCGTCCGCCACCCAAATCGTCGAGATGTGCGTTGACGATGGTGCGTGCGTGCGCGAGCCCTGGCGTGTCCGCGGGTTTTTCGCCCAACTGCACGAGAAGGCATTCGCTAAGCGTGCGCGCGCCGACACCGATGGGGTCAAATCTCTGGAACCGATGCAGCACCGCGGTAATCTCGTCGAGCCCCGCGTCATTGCCGTCGGGCAGCGCCGACTGAATTTCCTCCACGGTCGCTTCGAGGTAGCCGTCCTCGCCGATATAGTCGAGCAGGGTCATCGCGATTTGTGTGTCACGGTCCGTAAACGGGGTGAGTTCAATCTGCCATCGCAGGTACCCGTAAAGACCTTCCGGCGCCTCCGCTTGCCACTCCGTCGCGTCCCCGCCCGTGGCTGGCGCGCTCGACCAATCCAGCGTCAATTCAGGCGCGTCCCATTCGGGCTCTTGGATGTCGTGCTCGGGCTCGGGCTCCGTCGCGCCCTCATCATCCTCGACCGCCTCGAGCATGACGTTCGATTCCAGCGCGGTCTGGATCTCGGCTTTGAGTTCAACGGCGGACATCTGCAATAGGCGGATGGCCTGTTGCATTTGGGGGGTCATGGTCAATTGCTGACCGATGCGAAGCTGGAGTGCTTGTTTCATTTGCCCTTTCCGCCATCAGAGGCGGAAGTCCTGCCCTAAGTATACCTCCCTGACTTGCTGGTTTTCGAGGATTGCCGCCGGTTCACCGGCCGCAATGACCCGTCCCTCGGACAGTATGTATGCGCGCGAACATATGCCCAGCGTTTCGCGCACATTATGGTCCGTAATTAGCACGCCGATTCCGCGGTCACGGAGGTGCTCGATGATGCGCTGGATGTCGATCACGGAGATGGGATCCACGCCTGCAAACGGCTCGTCGAGCAGGATGAACCGTGGGTCGGCCGCCAGCGCGCGCGCAATCTCGACGCGTCGTCGCTCGCCACCGGAGAGCGAAATGCCAGAACTCGTGCGGATGTGGGCGATGTGAAGCTCGTCCAGTAGCTCCTCTAGTATTCGCTCCCGCGCCGGTTCATCGAGTTCGTCGCGCACCTCGAGAATCGCGCGGATGTTGTCCGCGACAGAGAGCTTGCGGAAGACGGAGGCTTCCTGCGGGAGGTATCCGAGCCCGAGACGCGCGCGTGCGTGAATCGGAAGGTGCGTGATGTCGCGACCATCGAGGTGGATACTCCCTTCATCGCACGAGATGAGGCCGACGATCATGTAGAACGACGTGGTCTTGCCAGCGCCGTTCGGGCCGAGCAAACCGACGACTTCGCCGCTCGTGACTTCGAGCGAGACTTCTCGGACGACCCGACGTGACTGGTAACGTTTGCCGAGGTCGCGCGCGACCAGTACCGTCACGGGCGAGGCTCCGCGTCGGCATCCTCAGCCGGCTTACGCGGCTGGATGGTCACGCGGATGCGGGAGTCAGACTCGCCTGCTGCTACAACGCGCTCGGTATTGACGTCGTAGCGCAAGTCTTCACTCAGGAACTCATTTCCTGACTGCGTGACGCGCACGCCGCCTTGTAAGCGGACCTCGCCAATCGCGGCGTCGTACTCGAGTTCGCGCGCCTGGGCTTCGGTGGGCGGACGGTCGCCGTCATGGCGTTGTGTGAAGCGCACCGGCGCGCCCCGCACCGTTGCACCCGTGAGTTCGTCGTCAGTGAAATGCAGGATCAGCTCATCTCCGCGAATGTCCATCCCGCCGCGCGTGATTTGTACGTTTCCGCGGTAAGTCGCGATACCGCGCTGGCGGTCGAGCAGTTGGTGATCCGCCGACAGGCTGATTTCTTGGTCGTTGTCGCCGGGAAGGGCGGCCGCGCCGGTGACGACAGCCAGTAGTGCGGCGGCAATGAGTCTAGGGTACATAGCGTCCTCGTACCGAAGATTCTAATCGGATTGTCCCAGCGTTCATATCGGCTGTTAACCCGACCGCGCGTAGGTCGCCGTGCAGCGAGACGACCTGCACCGGTGATTCGGTGCTGGCGATACGCGCGCCGGCGTCCACGAGCAGGTTGTCAGAGCGGAACTCGAAACGCGTTCCCGTCGATTCATCAATGACCGAAACACCGCCGGACAGCGCGACGCGCTGGGTGTCGGCGTTGGCGCGCCCGAGCGTCGCCGTGATGACCAGCGGGGGTCCGCCGCCCTGTAACCATTCAAGACGTGGCGACTCGAGCATTGCGGTTCCATCGCTGGGTTCGTGCGCGATGCGCGGCGCGTCGATGCGATACGCAATCCGTCCCTCGGAATCCGTCGCTGTGAGGCTCGCGTCGGTGAAATACCACTCTGGCCCCGCCGCAGTCAGGGTATCGGTCGCACGACGTTGACCGGACTGGAGCCACGCGGTAATCGCGGCGAGGATCAGCAGCGCGACGACGCCGGCGGAGACGCGCGTCATGGTCAGCGCTCCCGGCGGGCAGCGAGCAACAAGTCGCACACTTCGCGGACGGCGCCTTCGCCGCCCCGCGCTTCCGTACGCCAATGGGCAACTTCAGTGAGTTCCGGCGCCCCATTGGCGACGGCGACGGCGAGCCCCGCCAGCGCCATCATTGCGCGATCGGGCAGGTCATCGCCGATGCACGCCGTGCCGGCATTATCGATTCCAAGTGAATTCTGAAGTTCTTGCAGGACGGCTACCTTGTCCGCGACCCGTTCGAAGACATGTTTGATGCCGAGGTCCGTCATACGCCGCCGCACGGCCGCGGACTCGCGGCCGGAAATCACCGCGACCTCAACCCCCGCGGCGAGCAGCCGCCGCACGCCGTGTCCGTCGTGGACGTGGAATGCCTTGTATTCGGCGCCGTCGTCGCCAATGTAGAGCCGGCCATCGGTGAACACGCCGTCGCAATCGAAAACCGCGAGCCTCACGCCGGCAGCGCGCCGCAGGAGTTCGTCGCGATCGATGGTCAAACGACACCTGCGCGCAAGAGGTCGTGCATGTTCAGCGCGCCGGTGAGCGTACCGTCCTCCGCAGTCACCAGCAGCGCATTGATTCGGTGAGTCTCCATTAGGTTCAGCGCTTCGGCGGCGAGCACTCCCGGCGTGGTCGTGCGTGGCGTGCGCGACATCAACTCATCGATGGTTGCGACGCGCAAGTCGACGTCTCGGTCCAGTGCACGGCGGAGGTCGCCGTCCGTGAACACCCCGATGACCCGGCCGTCTGCGTCCACGACTGCCGTCATGCCGAGGCCTTTCGCGGTCATCTCGTCGAGCGCCGCCGCCACGCTCACGCCCGGTGCGACACGTGGTATCGCATCGCCATCGTGCATCACGTCGGCGACACGCAGAAGCAGCCGTCGTCCGAGTGCGCCGCCTGGGTGTGACATCGCGAAATCGTCTTGTGTGAAGCCGCGGGTCTCGAGCATCGCGACCGCGAGTGCATCGCCCATCGCGAGCGTTGCGGTCGTCGATGAAGTCGGCGCGAGCCCGAGCGGGCACGCTTCCTTTGCGACACCGACGTCAAGGTGGACATCGGCTTCACGCGCGAGCGTTGAGCGGGGATTGCCGGTCATTGCGATCAACGGGACGCCGAGTCGTTTAATCAAAGGAACGATCGTCAGCAGTTCCGCGGTCTCACCGGAGTTCGACATTGCGAGGACGACGTCGTCGCGGGTGATCATGCCGAGGTCTCCGTGGCTCGCTTCACCAGGATGAACGAAGAACGCGGGGCTGCCGGTGCTTGCGAGCGTCGCTGCAATCTTACTGCCGATGTGACCCGATTTGCCCATGCCGCTGACGACGATGCGACCCCGGCAATCCAACATATATCGGCACGCGCGCACAAACGATTCATCGACCCGGTCGACCAGTGCAGAGACCGCCGCAGCCTCGATTTCGAGCACCGCGCGGCCCAGCGCCAACAATTGGGAATCGCTCATTTCCTAATCGTACAGCAGCCACTGATAACAGACGAACGCGACCACGAGCGCTGCGCCCGCTGGCCGCCCAAGCTGCGCCGGGCCTTTGCGCATGAACGCCATTGCCGCAACCGCGATTGTGACCGCCAGCATGACCGGAAAATCGCGCGTGAGTACTTCGGGGTCGACTGGACCCGGTGCAATCAAGCCCGGGAGGCCGAGTACCACGAGCAGATTAAACATGTTGCTTCCAAAGACATTGCCGACCGCGATGTCGTGTTCGTCGCGCATGGCGGCGGCGACCGTCGCGGCGAGCTCGGGCAGACTCGTACCGATTGCAATCACCGACAAGCCGATCACCGTGTCACTCACGCCCCAGACTTCGGCGATGGTCGCGGCGCCCCAAACGACCGCTCGCGAACTTGCGAGCAAAACACCGAGTCCGACGAAGAGCCAAACGAGCGAGCGCGCGAGCGAGAGGTCGGGGAGTTCGCCGACGACCGCGTCATGGTCGGCCTCGCCGCGTTTGCCGATCCAGAACATCCACACGAGGAGCGGAACCACCAGTCCGACCAGCACGAGCCCGTTACCGAGCATCAGGTCGCCGTCGCGAAGTAAAAACCAACTGATGGCGATGATGAGAAACAGCACCGGGATTTCGCGCTTGATTGTCTTGCTGCGGAGCGTCAATGGCGCGATGAGCGCGGCGGCGCCCAGGACAAGCGCAGAATTCGTGATGTTGGAGCCGAGCGCGTTACCGATCGCGATGCCGGGGTTGCCGTCGAAGGCAGCGATTACGGACACCAGCATCTCCGGCGCGGACGTGCCGAGACCGACGATCGTCAACCCGATGAACAATGGTGAAAGTCCGAGGTTCCGTGCCGTTCCCGCCGCGCCAGCGACGAATCGGTCGGCACCCCACGCAAGAAAGCAGAACCCGATGACGACAGCAATGGCAGGCATGAGCATGGGGCGGATGATAATGGATTTCGGTATCATGCCGCGATGCAGACCGATGACATCCACCGCTTGATTATCGAGGGCTTACCGGACGCGCACGTTGAGGTTCGAGGCGACGACGGTGTCCACTTCGAGGCACTTGTGGTGTCCGATGCGTTCGCCGGCAAGCGACAGATTGAACGCCACCGGTTGGTTTATGCCGCGCTTGGCGACCGCATGGGCGGAGAAATTCACGCATTGTCCCTCGTTACGATGACGCCGGAGGAACGTGGATAAGCTCATGATTGCGGGCGGGGTGCCGCTCGAGGGCGAAGTCAGGATTTCGGGCGCGAAGAATGCGACGCTGCCCATTCTTGCCGCGACGCTGCTTGCCGATGGGCCCGTGACCGTCGGCAATGTCCCACATCTTCATGACGTGACGACGACCATCGAGCTCCTCGGGCGTATGGGTGTCGGCGTCACCATCAACGACAAGCTCGGCGTCGAGGTTGACCCGCGCGAAATCCGCGAATTTTATGCCCCGTACGAACTCGTCAAGACGATGCGTGCGTCGATTCTTGTACTGGGTCCGTTGGTCGCGCGTTTTGGTAGCGCGGACGTATCGCTTCCAGGCGGCTGCGCAATCGGCGCCCGCCCGGTGAATTTGCACATCCAGGGCCTCCAGCAAATGGGCGCCGATGTACGCGTTGAAGGCGGCTACATCCGCGCCAAAGCGTCACGGTTACACGGCGCCCATATCGTGATGGATCTGGTCTCGGTAACCGGTACCGAGAACCTGATGATGGCGGCTGCGCTCGCCGATGGCACCACCATCATCGAGAACGCCGCGCGCGAGCCCGAGGTCGTCGACCTCGCGGATTGCCTGAATCAAATGGGTGCCGATGTGCGCGGTGCGGGGACCGATACGCTCGAAATTGTCGGCGTCGAATCGTTGAGTGGGACCGAGTACCGCGTGATGCCGGACCGCATCGAAACCGGCACCTATCTCGTCGCCGGAGCGATCACGGGTGGCCATGTGCGTGTGCGTGATACGCGGCCCGATCTCTTGGAGGCCGTGCTCGTCAAGCTGCGTGAGGCTGGTGCGGCCGTGACGACCGGCGACGACTGGATCGAACTCGACATGCGCGGCAAACGGCCGCGCGCCGTGAACATTCGCACCGCGCCGTACCCAGGCTTCCCAACGGACATGCAGGCACAGTTCTGTGCGCTGAACGCCGTCGCGACCGGCACGGCGACGATTGTCGAAACCGTTTTTGAGAATCGTTTCATGCACGCGTTGGAAATGCAGAGACTCGGCGCAGACATTCAGATCGACGGTCACAACGCGACGATTCGCGGCGTCGAGCACCTGACGGCGGCGCCGGTGATGGCGACCGACCTTCGTGCATCGGCGAGTCTCGTGCTCGCGGGTTTGGTTGCAAACGGTGAGACCACCGTCGAGCGCATTTACCACATCGACCGCGGCTACGAGCGAATTGAGGAAAAGCTCGCGCAGCTCGGTGCGCGAATCCGCCGCGTTCCGTCCTAGCCCGGCTGCAGGGTCGCGCGCTCTCCGACGGTCGCGGCGAACACCAGTGCCTCGCCATCCCGAACCACCCGCAACTCGACGTCCGTACCCGGGCGCAAGCCAGCGATCCTGTTCAGTGCATCGCGGGAATCCAAGACGGGATCACCGTCAATGTGCGTGATCACGTCGCCGGGACGGACACCCGCGGCGGCGGCGGGGCTGTTTCGATAAACACCGGCCACGAGCACGCCACGACCATCAGGCAGGCCCATGCGCTCGGTGGCATTGAGGTCCTGCGGCTCGACACCAAGGAAGCCGCGCAACACGCGACCATATTCGAGTAGGTGCTGCATCACGCCGTTGGCGAGGTCCGCAGGAATCGCAAAGCCGATGCCTTGTGAGCCGCCATAGAACGCCGTATTGATACCGACCAATTCCCCACGCGTATTGACCAGCGCACCACCCGAGTTTCCGGGATTGATCGCCGCGTCTGTCTGCACGAAATTTTCAAACGTGTTCAGACCAAGGTAGTTTCGTCCGGTGCCGCTGACGATGCCCTGCGTGACGGTCTGGCCGAAACCGTAGGGGTTGCCGATTGCGAGCACCACGTCGCCGACCCGTAAATCGCTGATGCGCGCGAGTGAAATCGCCGGTAGCGCCTGCACGTCGACCTTCAGCAGAGCAAGGTCGGTCTCGGCGTCCGTACCGATGACATCCGCAACGGCGACGCGGCCATCGGCGAGCGTGACCTGCACGCCGTCTGCGCCGGCGATCACGTGATGATTCGTCAGGATGTAGCCGTTCTCGCCGACCACGACACCCGAGCCGAGGCTTGTCTCCAGCCGGTCCGGTGCGGGCAACAGGTTGAATGGATCGTCGAGTAGGTCGCTCTGGACGGGTATGCGACGAGCGATATGGACGTTCACGACCGCCGGCGCCGCGACCGCAACGGCTGTCGCGTACGAGTCACTCTGGCCGTTTTCCGTATGGCCGAACCACGCTGGGCGCAGCCAAACCACGACGAATGCCAGCGCGAGCCCCACGGTCACCGAGCGGAGCAGGAAGGCAGAACTCTTTCTAAGCGCGTCCATAGGCCGGAAACGGTAGCACCATCGGTCTGCGCGCCGGTAGCCCATCTTTCTGCGCGCCGGTATAATCCGAATGTTCAAATTCCGGATGGCACTGGAGAAGTCCTAGATGAGTACTGATGGCGTCGACTTGAAGAAGCGCCGGTTTTTGACCGTAGCGACCAGCGTGGTCGGCGGGCTCGGCGTCCTGGCCGCCGGTATTCCTTTCGCGTCTTCGCTGCGTCCCAGCGAACGTGCCCGTGCGCTCGGCGCACCGGTCGAAGTCGACATCAGCGGACTCGAGCCTGGCGCGCTGATGCGCGTGCAGTGGCGTGGCCGGCCGGTCTGGATCGTGTCGCGTCCGCCCGCGGTCCTTGAGCGCCTGTCTGCGGTTGAAGAGGAACTCCGCGACCCGGAATCACTCGTCGACTTGCAGCCAGAATACGCGCGCAATCAGCATCGTTCGATCAAGCCAGAGCTCCTCGTGCTGATTGGCAGTTGCACCCACCTCGGGTGTTCGCCGACCTACCGGCCTGAGCTTGCGCCTGCAGACCTCGGCCCGCGCTGGCAGGGTGGCTTCTTCTGCGCATGCCATGGCTCGCGCTTCGACCTCGCCGGCCGGGTGTATTCCGGCGTGCCGGCGCCGACCAACCTGCTGGTACCGCCACACCAGTATTTGAGCGACACGCTGATTCTGGTCGGCGAAGACGCGGAGGCCGCGTGATGGAGCAGAAGCCGACACAAGTCCCAGCATCGGGTGGTGTGATGGGTTGGATCAACGACCGCTACCCACTTGCGAAGATGTGGAACGAGCACGCGGCGCAGTATTACGCGCCCAAGAATTTCAACTTCTGGTATTACTTCGGCGCAATTGCGCTGGTCGTGCTCGTCATCCAAATCGTCAGCGGTATCTTCTTGACGATGTACTACAAGCCCAGTGCCGCGGACGCATTCGCGTCGGTCGAGTACATCATGCGCGAGGTCGAATGGGGCTGGTTGATTCGGTACATCCATTCGACGGGCGCTTCCGCGTTTTTCATCGTCGTGTATCTCCATATGTTCCGTGCACTGATGTACGGCTCGTATCGCGGTCCGCGCGAGTTGCTGTGGTTGATTGGGATGTTCATCTACCTCGCGCTGATGGCCGAGGCATTCATGGGCTACATGCTGCCCTGGGGCCAAATGTCGTATTGGGGCGCGCAGGTCATCATCTCGTTGTTCGGGACGATTCCATTTATCGGTCCAGAACTCGCCGAGTGGATTCGTGGCGACTATTTCGTCTCCGACGCGACGCTGAACCGGTTTTTCGCGCTGCACGTCATCGCACTGCCGCTCGTGCTGTGCGGTCTCGTGGTCGCGCATTTGCAGGCACTGCATGAGGTCGGTTCGAGCAATCCGGACGGAATCGAAATCAAGAAAGTGAAGGGCGCGGATGGTCATCCGGTGGATGGCATACCGTTTCATCCTTACTACTCGGTGAAGGACACCGTCGGCATCACCGTGTTCTTGATTTTCTTCGCGGTGATTGTGTTCTTCCTTCCTGAAGGCGGCGGCTATTTCCTTGAGCACGCGAACTTCGTGCCGGCCGACCCGCTGGTCACGCCGGAACACATCGCGCCGGTTTGGTATTTCACACCGTTCTACGCGATGTTGCGCGCGATTCCGCATCCGTTCCTAGGCGTGGTTGTCATGGGTGCGGCAGTGATGATTCTTTGCCTGCTGCCGTGGCTCGACCGAAGCCCAGTGAAATCGATTCGGTACAAGGGGCCAATCAGCAAGGTCGCGCTCGCGTTGTTCGTCGTGTCGTTCGTCGCGCTCGGCTATCTTGGGCTCGAGGGCGTGACACCGCTGAACACGCTGCTCGCGCGCATTTTCACCGCGATTTATTTCGCATTCTTCCTCTTGATGCCTTGGTACTCGGCCATCGATCGGACGAAACCGGTTCCGGAACGGGTGACCCACTGATGAAACGAGTGATTGTCGGATTGTTGGTCGTCGCTCCATTGGCGGCGTTTGCGGCGACGGAGCCCAGCATCTCCATGGAGCCCGCGAACGTTGATGTGGGTGACCGGCGCGCATTGCAACGCGGCGCCGGCCTGTTCGTGAACAGCTGTATGGGCTGTCATTCTGCGAAGTACATGCGCTGGAACCGGGTGGCGAAGGACATCGGCATCACCGAGGACCAGTTGCGCGAATTCCTGCAGACGACAGGCGATGCGCCCGTCGACCAACTGCGCGTCGCGATGCGCGCGGACGACGCTGAGCGCTGGTTTGGTATCGCGCCACCCGATCTCTCGCTGACAGCCCGAGCGCGCGGAACGTTCGACGTCAGCGGGACCGACTGGGTCTACAACTTCTTGCTCGCGTTCTATGTTGACGAGAGCAAGGCCACCGGTGTGAACAACCTGGTATTCCCTGAAACGGCGATGCCACATGTTCTGTCCGATTTGCAGGGCCTGCAACGTGCGGTGTTCGAGGACGGGCAGTTCGTGCGCTTCGAGCAGATTCGCGAAGGCAGTATGAGTCCGGATGAGTACCGCCGCGCCGCACGCGACATCACGACGTTCATGAGCTACCTCGCCGAGCCGGTCCAGATGGAACGCCGCGCGCTCGGCACGATGGTTATCCTGTTCCTCCTGGTTTTCTTGGTGCTCGCGTACCTGACAAAGCGCGAATACTGGAAAGACGTTCACTAGGAACGTGGCCAAAAAACCACCAGCGCCTGCGCTGCTCGCCACTGATTCCGCGGCGGGCCGGCGGACGACGCTGACCTTGTTTTCTCGGCCCGCGTGTGTGCGCAGCCACCGCGCGCGTTTGGTGCTCTCGGAAAAGGGCATCCACTGCGATGTGGTGAGCATCGAAGGCGACGACCTCCCTGAGGACCTCGCCGAGCTCAATCCGTATGGGAGCGTGCCGACGCTCGTCGACCGCGGACTCGTGCTCTACGACGCGCGGGTGCTGATGGAGTATCTCGACGAGCGCTTTCCACACCCGCCACTGATGGCGATCGACCCGGTCGCCCGCGCGCTCGCGCGCATGACGATGGTTCGGATGGAGCAGGATTGGTTCTCGCTCGTCCAAGATCTCGAAGGACGCGCTGCGCGCGCTGCAGAGAAAGCACGCAAGCGCCTTTGCGAAAGCCTGGTGGCGTCGAGCGAGCTATTCGCCGCCAAACCCTTTTTCCTCAGCGATGAATTCTCGTTGGTTGATTGCACCGTGTTGCCCGTGCTCTGGCGGCTCGAGCGGTGGGGCGTCGTATTGCCGGCGACGGCGGAGCGCCACATCGCGCGCTACACGGACCGTATGTTCCGTCGTGAATCGTTCAGGGCGAGCCTTACCGAACTCGAGCGCGAGATGCGTCCCGGATGAATTCGCAGCGGCCCTACCTGGTCCGCGCGATCCACGAATGGATTTGCGACAACGGCGAGACGCCGGTGATTCTAGTAGACGTGTCTCACCCCGGCGTGCGCGTGCCGGGGGCCTACGTCAACGATGGCCGCATCGTGTTGAACGTGTCGCCGCAGGCGGCCGACGGATTGAGCATCGGCAATGACAAGATAGCGTTTTCCGCGCGCTTCGGCGGTTTGCCCGAATCGGTGGAACTTCCCGTGGCCGCAGTACTCGCGGTCTATTCCCGCGAGAGCCAGCACGGCATGCTGTTTGCGGTCGGTGAGGATGGCGAAATCGCGTCGAGCGGTCTCGACGACGATGACGGCCCGGACGACGACGGTCCCGGTGGCGCCCCTCGCGACCGCTCGCATCTGCGAGTCATCAAGTAGTCAGGATTCACCGGGCTCGTAAGTCCGACCGCTGTCCGATGGCATTTCGGCGGCCTCCATCACCGAACCCAGCATGACGATCGTCCCGCTGTCGCGCGCGGCGCCGCTGCGTGTGAACTCGAAGCGGTAACGGCGGCGAATCTGCAGTCGTCCGCGCGGGTTGCGCGCGACGCTGAGCGTGGCCAGGGCCACCGTCTGGTCGAGGAGTTGCACGGCGTGCGTCCGGCACAGGCCTGCGCACAGCGCGACCGCGCGCTCGCGGGCGCGCATCGAATCGACCCAGAACCAAACCAGCGCCGCGCCGCCGACGAGCCAAAGGAGTTCAGTTACCTGCATCAGGGAAGACCTTACCGGGGTTGAGAATGCCGCGCGGGTCGAACTGCCGCTTGATAGCCTGCATGAGTGCGAGCGCGTTCGGTGCGATTTCCAACGCGAGGAACCCGCGTTTGTCGTAACCGATGCCGTGCTCTCCTGAAAGCGTTCCTTCTAGCGACAGGACGAGGGCGAACAGGTCGTCGAGGCACGCGTGCATACGATCCAAATCGGCCGGGTCGCCGAGCAGGTTCACATGCAGGTTGCCGTTACCCGCGTGGCCAAAGCTCACAATCAGTACGCGATGTTTGCGGCCGAGGTCGGCGATACCGTCGACAAGCGCCGGTAAGCGCGACACCGGCACGGCGACGTCCTCATTGATCTTGTGGGGCTTCAGCTTGCGTTGTGCCGGCGACAACGCGCGGCGGCAGCGCCAAAGTGTCTCGATCGCGGCAGCGTCCTGCGCGACATTTAAATCGAGCACGCCGTCCGTGTCGGCGAGTGCGCGCACGATCGACAGCTCCGCCGCAACCGTCTGCGCGTCGCCGTCGCATTCGACCAGCAAGAGTGCGCCCGCTTGTTCGCCGACGCCGACCTCGCCGAATGCGCGGACCAGGTCGAGCGCTGTGCCATCCATGAACTCGAGCGTACACGGCGTGACGCCGCCCGCCATGATGCGCGCGACCGCGCGCGCGGCCGACGCCGCATCGCGGTACTCGGCGCGCAACGTCGCGCGCGCAGATTGCAGTGGTGTGAGCTTCAGTGTGGCTTCTGTGATCAACGCGAGCGTGCCTTCGCTGCCGAGCAGCAGGCGTGTGAGGTCGTACCCGACGACACCCTTGGTCGTCGACGTGCCGGTGCGGATAGCGTCGCCGGTCCCGGTAACCGCCCGCAAACCGAGCACGTTCTCGCGAACCGTGCCGTACTTCACGGCCCGCGGTCCGCCGGCGTTGCACGCCAAATTGCCACCGACCGTCGAATAGCGGGCGCTGGTCGGGTCCGGGGCCCAAAAAAATCCTGCAACGCCGGCGGCACGCTGTACCTCGCTATTCAGCACACCGGGTTCCACGACGAGGGTCCGGTTCGCTGCATCGAGGGCGATGATTCGATTCATTCGCTCGAATGACACGACGACGCCGCCTAGCACGGGCACCGCCGCTCCGGTCGTCGCGGAGCCGAGTCCCCGCGCGACGACTGGGGTGAGCGTGTCATGGCATGCGCGCACGACCGCGGCGACTTCGACCGCGTTCGAGGGAACCGCGACGACGTCCGGCAGCGCCTGCCGTCGGCTGTTGTCGTAGCCGGCGGCGACCCGGCTCGCGCTATCGGTGCGCAGCGTACCCGCGGGCATCGCCGTACGCAGCGCCGCGATAATCCGGTCATCCATTGCGGAATTACAGCACGATTCGCACTGCGTTGCGCCACCATCTGAGGGTCGGGTTTTGCTGCGGGCCGCACACGGTGACAAGGTCAACACGGACCGGTAACGAATCCCCGAGTCCACTGAAACTGAGGTATTCCCTGATGGCGCCGGTCAAGCGGCGCACTTTGCGTCGATCGACGCTTGCGCGCGCGTCGTCATGCGGTCGGCCGATTCGCGCGCGGACCTCAACGACGGCGAGGACGCCGCGATCGCGCATCACGAGGTCGAGTTCGCCGCGTCGCCCGCGCCAGTTCGCACAAACAAGGGACAGACCTTGGGTTTCGAGCCATGCCTGCGCCAGCCGTTCCGCGTCGCGCCCCAGCGCGTGCCGCGGGTCGACGCTCACGGCGTGGGCGGTGCCTCAAATTCGGTGGGGAACTCGAAGGGTCGGGCCAGACCGCCGCTGAAGTGCGCCCAGACGAGCGTGCGCTGGATTTGCCCGTCGTCGGTGAGATGCAGCGCGCCGGTCGCCGCGGGCATCGGTTCATTCAGCAGCGACGGATCGTGGCGTAGCACCGGCGCGAGCCGATAGGCGTCGTAGCCGAGCGCAAACAAGCGCGTATTCCGCTCCATGTCGGAACCAATCTGCGCGGCGAGTTCTTGCCGCGTCTGGGAAGTCTGGGGGTCCGGGTCGATGACCCAAGGCAGGTCA
>CAYODZ010000063.1:0-7919 GCA_964402835.1 uncultured Gammaproteobacteria bacterium
GCGACCGATGCGAACAGCAAGAGCAGCATCACCAGCTGGACGACCAGGCTCGCTTCGAGCAGCAGGCTGACGATGGACATATCGGTACTCATGGCATCCCTCTGGGTATCGGTTGCGGCTTAAACGTCGCGGCGTCGATGCACGCGGCGCTGACGGTGCCCGACACGAGCAGGTCGGCGCCGCGGCGCACTTCCTGCCGGACGGTGAACCGGCTGCGACCACGATCGACCGGCTCGACCGTCACCTCGAGCAAGTCGTTGAACCGCGCCGGTTTATGGTAACGCACGTTGACTTCGACGATGACAAAGAGAAGACCTGAATCGGTGAGCAGTTGGTCCTGCTCGACGCCCGCCGCGCGCAACCACTCGGTGCGTGCGCGCTCCATGAACTTGAGGTAATTCGCATAGAACACGACGCCGCCGGCATCGGTGTCTTCGTAATACACGCGTACCGGCCAGACGAACTCAGTCATCGAACAGGTCCGGCACCACCGAGCGTTGTGGGGCGGGCAGCCCGAAGTGAAGATACGCCTGTCGCGTCGCCATACGCCCACGCGCGGTGCGCATCAGGAAGCCCTGCTGGATCAGATAGGGTTCGAGGACGTCCTCGATGGTGCCGCGCTCTTCGCCGATCGCCGCCGCGAGGCTGTCGATTCCGACCGGGCCGCCATCGAATTTCTCGATAACGGCGAGCAGCAGTTTGCGGTCCATGATGTCGAAGCCGTGCTTGTCGACCTCAAGCAAGTCCATCGCGTCGCGCGCGACCGTACCGCTCACCGTGCCGTCGCCCTTTACCTGCGCGAAGTCGCGTACGCGGCGCAACAGCCGGTTCGCGATACGCGGCGTCCCGCGCGCGCGGCTCGCGATTTCGGACGCGCCCGTGTCGTCGATCTCGAGCGCAATGATACCTGCCGAGCGCTTCACAATCGCCGCAAGGTCGTCGTGGTTGTAAAACTCAAGTCGTTGCACGATGCCGAACCGGTCGCGCAACGGCGAGGTCAGAAGCCCCGCGCGCGTCGTCGCACCGACGAGCGTGAACGGCGGTAAGTCGATCTTGATCGAGCGCGCGGCCGGCCCCTCGCCGATCATAATGTCGAGCTGGAAGTCTTCGAGCGCCGGATACAGAACTTCTTCGACCACCGGGCTCAGGCGATGAATCTCGTCGACGAACAACACGTCGCGGGGCTCAAGATTGGTCAGGAGCGCTGCAAGGTCGCCGGCTTTCTCGAGCACCGGACCCGAGGTCTGACGCAAGCCGACGCCAAGCTCGTTCGCGATGATGTGCGCGAGCGTCGTCTTGCCGAGCCCGGGTGGCCCGAAAATCAGCGTATGGTCGAGCGCCTCGCCACGCTGGCGCGCCGCCCCGATGAAGATCTCCATCTGGTTGCGCACCGCGGGTTGGCCGCGATAATCGGCGAGCAGCCGCGGGCGCAGCGCGCGGTCGATCGCGGCGTCGTCAGTACTTTCGTCGGCGTTGACGAGCCGGTCGAGGTCGCTCATCGGCGCGCAACCGCCTTGAGGGCCTCGCGGATCAACGCCTCGCTGCTGGCATCATCGTTCTTCACGGCATCCAGCATACGCGCCGCTTCCGCCGGCTTGTAGCCGAGAGCGACCAGTGCGCTGAACGCCTCATCGCGCGGGGTCTGCGTCGCGCCCGCCGAGAGCGGTACATCGCCGGCCGTGACCGCCGCCCCGCTACCCACACGATCCCGCATTTCGACGACGAGCCGTTCCGCGGTTTTCTTGCCGATACCCGGCACGCGCGTCAGCGCCCCGACGTCGTTGTCGAGCACGCAGCGTGAGAAGCCCTCGACGCTGATGCCCGACAGGATCGCGAGCGCGACTTTCGCGCCAACGCCGGAAACTTTCAACAGGCTGCGGAACAGACTGCGCTCGGCCTCAGTCGCGAAGCCGAACAGCTGCTGCGCGTCTTCGCGCACAACAAGGTGCGTGTGTAATCGAATTTTCTCGCCGACGGCGGGCAATGAGTAGAAGGTTGACATCGGCGCTTCGACTTCGTAGCCAACCCCACCGACTTCCAGCAAAAGCCGCGGTGGATGTTTCGCGGCGATGACCCCGTTCAGCGAGCCGATCATCGCGCGCCCACCGCTGCGAGTGTCCGGCTGTGCGCATGACACACCGCAACCGCGAGCGCGTCGGCCTGGTCGGCCTGCGGCGGTGTGTCGAGTTTAAGGATGATGCGCATCATGTGCTGGACCTGTTCTTTGCTTGCACCGCCAGTGCCGACGACCGCGAGCTTGACTTCGCGGGGCGCGTACTCGGCCAGTGGCAGGCCATCCGTAAGCGCAGCGCAAATGGCTGCCCCACGCGCTTGACCGAGTTTGAGCGCGCTGTCCGCATTGCGCGCGACGAACACGCGCTCGATCGCGATCTCGGTCGGCCGGTATTCAACGATGAGCTGGCTGATGCCGTCAAAAATTGCACGCAGCCGCGGCCCTAAATCGCCATCACCGAGCTTCAGCACACCGCTCGCGACATGCACGCTACGGCGCCCATCGCCGTCGATGATGCCCCAACCGGTGGCGCGGGACCCGGGGTCGATACCGAGTACGCGCACGATGCTCACAATGTGGCCAACACCTCGTCGGGGATGTCGGCGTTCGAGTACACCTGCTGCACGTCGTCGAGGTCCTCGAGCATATCAATGAGCTTGAGCATCGTCATCGCGTCGTCACCGTCGAGCGAGACCGAGGTCGATGCGCGCATCGTGGTCTCGGCGCTGTCGGGCGTTAAGCCGGCTTTCTCAAGACCGTCGCGCACCGCCTCGAAGTCCTCGGGCGCAGTGAGAACTTCACGCGAGCCGTCGTGATGCTCGACGATGTCTTCTGCCCCCGCCTCCAACGAGACTTCCATGAGCTGGTCACCGTTCACACCGGGTCCGTAGAAAATCACGCCGGAATGGTTGAACAGGTACGCGACCGAGCCGTCCGAGCCAAGATTGCCGCCGAACTTCGAGAACGCGTGGCGCACTTCCGCGACCGTGCGGTTGCGGTTGTCGGTCATCGTGTCGACCATCACCGCGACCCCGCCGGGACCATAGCCCTCGTACCGGACTTCCTCGTACGACACGCCCTCGAGATCGCCGGTGCCACGCTGGGTCGCGCGCTCGATGGTGTCGCGCGTCATGTTCGCAGCGAGCGCCTTGTCGATGGCAGTGCGCAAGCGCGGATTCGTCGCCGGGTCGCCGCCGCCCAGGCGCGCGGCGGTCGTGATCTCACGAATCAACTTCGTGAACAGCTTGCCGCGTTTCGCGTCCTGCGCGTTCTTGCGGTGCTGGATATTCGCCCATTTACTATGACCGGCCATTAGAAGGTGAACCGCATTCCGAGGTGGACGCCGCTATCGAGCGCGATCGACGGCGTGCCCTGAAAGTCCGTATCGGCACGCCGGTAACCCGCGTACACCCACGCGTTCTCGTGGACCTGATACTCGCCGCGCAACGCGACCTCGAAAAAGCTGTCGGCGCCGCCGAACGAAGTAATGCCCGGCGCAAAATACGCGTGCGCCGTTACGGCGAACCGATCCATGTCGGGGATTGCCATGCGGCCATTTGCACCGAACGCGATCACGGTACCGCTCTCGATGCCGCCGTCGACCCACAGCAGACGTCCGCCGAGGCCGACGTAGACCGGCGTTTCGACGGTATAAGCATTGTCGACCGCATGAAAGCCGACCCCGAGCGCCTTGCGACTGCTGTTGCTGACGAGCGCCGTTCCGGAGACTTCGTACTGGGTCTTCTCGGAGAGGTCGAGCAGCATCCCGTAGCGCGCGCCCAACGCGTTGTCGCGCACGTCCATGCGAAATTCCTGCGCGAACGAAGTTGCGGGTGCAGCGCACAGGATGGCCAAGAGAAACAAACGGATTTTCATGGTGTGAATGATACTCAACTCAAGCTCCAGAGATGTATTTTTCACGACGGACGCGCTGGGCAGTGAAGCCTCGCGCGGTCAACCACCCCATCGCCTCGTCGATCATATTCGGGTTGCCACACAGGTAGACGACATCGGTATCTGGGTTCAGTCCCAAGTCGTCGAACGCGTGCTGCACGTAACCGGACCGTTCCCACGCCTGCGGTGTGTCCGGCATGCCACGGCTGTAGTGCGCGGTAAAATGGAAATCCGGGTGTTCTTCAGCGAAGCGCACGAATTCGTCGCCGTACAGGAGGTCAGCCGGCGTACGCACCCCCATCAGCAGACGCACTTCCGGCGCACCCTCGTCGAGCCGCTTGGCGATCTGCGGGAGCATTGCGCGGTACGGCGTGACACCCGTCCCGGTCGCGACGAGGACATAACGCGTCGCGGGCTCGTCGCGCAGCACCAGTCGACCGAACGGGCCCATCGCTGGCACGCAGTCGCCGGGTTTCAGCGCCCAGAACCGGCGCGTCGCGAACCCATCGACGACTTCGGACACCGCCATGTCGATGGTGTCGTCCTTGCCCGGGATGCTCGCAATGGAATAGCTGCGCCGTTTCGGTTCACCGTCGTCATCCTTGAACCACAACTGGATGAACTGGCCCGGCGTGAACTCGAGCGGCTTGCCGTCCTCGCGCGTGAACGCGAAATGCTTGACCCCCGGCGCGATGTCGCGCACGGCGTCGAGGACGATGTTGAACGGTTCTCTAACCACAATACTCCTTGATTTTCGCGGCGCAAAGGCGCCGCTCCTACAGGTGCCAGGGTTGTAGGAGCGGCACCTTTGTGCCGCGATGAATTCACCGCTACCGCTTATTGACGGCGTGCAGCGCCCGGCCGTCGACGGCCAACGCAGCCTCGTGCACGACCTCAGCCAGCGTCGGGTGCCCATGGCAAATACGCTGCAAATCCTCGGCGCTCGCCGAGAACTCCATCGCGACCACCGCTTCCATGATGAGCTCCGACACCATTGGCCCGACCATGTGAACGCCAAGAATCGTGTCGTGCTCCTTGTCCGCGATGATCTTCACGGACCCTGCGGCGGCCTCCATCGCTTTCGCGCGGCCGTTCGGCGCGAAGCTGAAGCTACCGACCTTGTACGGGCGTCCGCTCTTTTTCACCTGCTCTTCCGTCTTGCCGACCCACGCGAGCTCGGGTGACGTGTACATAATCGACGGAATCGCATCGTAGTTGACTTCGGCGTGGTGGCCCGCGATCAGTTCCGCGACCATCACACCCTCTTCCGAACCCTTGTGCGCGAGCATCGGGCCGCGCACGAGGTCGCCGATCGCCCAGACCTTATCAACGCCGGTCCGACAATGGTCGTCGACTTCGACGAAGCCGCGCTCGTCCACTTTCACGCCGGTGTCCTTGCCGAGGATCGGCGCGCTGTTCGGTCGGCGGCCGACCGCGACTATCAGCTTGTCGAAGTCCATCGACTGCTTGCCATCCTTGTCCTCGTACTCGACTTTCACACCGGACTTGCCGGCCTTCGCGCCGGAAACTTTCGCGCCGAGCTTGATGTCGAGACCCTGCTTCTTGAAATTACGCAGCGCCTCTTTCGCGACGCCTTGGTCGCACATGAACAGGAAGTCGGGCTGCGCCTCGAGCAGCGTGACTTCGGCGCCAAGCCGCTGCCAAACGCTACCGAGCTCAAGGCCGATGACACCGGCACCGATGACGCCGAGCTTCTTCGGCGCCGCGTCGAACTCAAGCGCGCCCCACGAATCGACGATCTGCTTGCCGTCGAATGGCGCGCTCTTCAGTTCGACCGGCACGGAGCCGCCCGCGAGTACGACGTGCTTACCTTCGATGGTCTGCGACTTCTTTGCGTCATCGAGGTCGGCGATTTCCACCTTGCCCTTGCCGACGAACCTCCCGGTGCCTTTGAAGGTCGTGATTTTGTTCGCCTTCAACAGCTGGCCGATGCCGCCGGTGAGCCCCGTCACGATTTTCTTCTTGCGCGCCTGCATCGCGGCAACGTCCATCGACACCTTGCCGCCGATCTTGATGCCGTGCGCCTCGAACTCGTGCGTGGTCTTGTGGAACATCTCCGACGACTCGAGCAGCGCCTTCGACGGGATACAACCCGCATTGAGGCACGTGCCGCCGAACGCGTGGCCGTCCGGGTTCAGCCAGTTGTCGATGAGCGCGGTGTTCAAACCGAGCTGCGCGCAACGAATCGCGGACACATAGCCCGCCGGGCCGGCTCCAACTACAACTACATCAAATTTGTCTGCCATAAATCCTCTTTATTAGACGCCGAGCAGGAGACGCGTCGGGTCTTCGATCGCTTCTTTGACGGCGACGAGGAACTGCACCGCGTCCTTGCCGTCGATGATTCGGTGGTCATAGGTGAGCGCCAGATACATCATCGGGCGGATGACGACCTGCCCGTCGATCGCGACCGGACGGTCCTGGATCTTGTGCATGCCGAGAATCGCGCTCTGCGGCATGTTCAGGATCGGCGTCGACACGAGCGAACCGAACACGCCACCGTTCGTGATCGTGAAGGTACCACCCGTGAGGTCGTCCATCGTGAGCGTACCGTCACGGCCCTTGACTGCCAGCTCGCCGATTGTCTTCTCGATGTCGGCAAACCCGAGCTGGTCCGCGTCGCGCACGATCGGCACGACGAGGCCCTTCGGAACCGACACGGCAATGCCGACGTCGTAGTACTCGTGATAAACCACATCGCCCGCCTCGACCGACGCGTTCACGACCGGGAATTTCTTCAGTGCTTCGACCGCGGCCTTCACGAAGAACGACATGAAGCCGAGCTTCACGCCGTGTGCTTTCTCGAAGGGTTCTTTGTATTGTTTGCGCAGCGCCATCACCGCGGACATGTCGGCCTCGTTGAACGAGGTCAGCATCGCAGTCGTGGAGCTGGCTTCGACCATGCGCTCCGCGATGCGCGCGCGCATCCGCGTCATCGGCACCCGACGGTCTTCCCGTGCACCAGACGGCTTCGCCGGCGTCGGCTTAGTCTTTGTGGGAGCGACGCTCTTGGCGTCGCGATCGGCCGCGCCACCCTCCTTCACGAATTTCTCGACATCCGCTTTCGTCAAACGCCCGTGCCGACCCGTGCCCTTAATCTTCGACGGGTCCACGCCATGTTCGTCGACCAACCGGCGGACCGAGGGGCTTAGCTTGCTGCCGTCTCCCTCGCCTTCGTCGTCTTCTTCCTCTTCGGCATCCGAAGTCGCGGCCTTTGCCGGCGCATCGCTCTTGGCCTCTTTAGCAGGGGCATCTTTCTTAGGCGCCTCGGCCTCACCGCCTTCCTCGATCACCGCGATGACCTGCCCGCCCATCACGGTCGTGCCATCTTCGACCTGGATGTCCGCGAGAACACCGGAGACCGGCGCGGGGACCTCGAGCACGACCTTGTCCGTCTCGATGTCGACCAGATTCTCGTCGCGTTCGACGCGGTCGCCCTTCTTCTTGTGCCAGCTGACCAACATCGCGTCGGCGACCGACTCCGGCAGCTGCGGAACTTTGACTTCAGTGCTCATGCCTTTCTCCGTTTAGCGGGCTTCTTGGCGTTGCGTTCGAGCGCGCCGTCGAGGAGGCGCTTCTGCTCCTCGACGTGCAGCGCGTGGTATCCGGCCGCGGTGGACGCGGACGCCTGTCGGCCGACGTAAGTCAGCGTATGGCGCTTCGCGAGCGGCTCCTGCAGGCGGTGGCGGATCTGGTACCACGGCCCCTGGTTCTCGGGCTCGTCCTGACACCAGACGATGTCGTCGGCGTTGGACCAGGTCTTCAATTGTGCCGAGTACTCTTCCTGCGGGAACGGGTACAGCTGTTCGATCCGCACGATCGCGACGTCGTCGATCTCGCGCGTGCGACGCGCTTCGAGCAGGTCGTAGAACACCTTGCCGCTGCACACGATCAAACGCGTGACCGCCTTCGGATCCAGTTCGTCGACTTCCGGGATGACGTTCCAGAACCGCCCGTCCTCGAGGTCGGACAACGGCGAGGTCGACAGCCG
>CAYODZ010000064.1:0-10875 GCA_964402835.1 uncultured Gammaproteobacteria bacterium
CGCGATCACGGTGTGCTTGTTCGCCGGGATGTTTATTCCAGCAATACGGGCCATTCAGTCAGTCTCCGAGGGTAGCGTCGGGCGCGCGGAAAACGCGAAATATTATCCCAAAACTGCCCATAAATCAATAATGAACCAAAGGTCGCCTGTCAGCCCTGGCGCTGCTTATGGCGCGCGTCAGAACAAATGACACGGACCACGCCGTTGCGACGGACGATCTTGCAATTGCGACACATTCTTTTTACGGATGCGCGTACTTTCATCTCTAATCTCCGTTGACCGGCCTTAACGAATCTGGCCGGACCGGCCGTAACCCTTTAGGTTGGCCTTCTTCATCAAGCCCTCGTACTGGTGGGACATCAAGTGCGCCTGCAGCTGCGCCATGAAGTCCATCGTCACCACCACGATGATCAGCAAACTCGTACCGCCGAAATAGAACGGCACGTTCCAATACAGGATCAGGAACTCCGGCAGCAAACAGACCGCGGTGATGTACGCAGCGCCCCATAGGGTCAGGCGGGTCAACACGCCGTCTACGTAATCGGCCGTCTGCTTACCGGGCCGGATGCCGGGGATAAACGCACCCGACTTCTTCAGGTTCTCCGCGGTCTCGCGCGAATTGAATACGAGCGCCGTGTAGAAGAAACAGAAGAAAATGATCAAACCCGCGTACAACATCACGTACAGCGGCTGGCCGGGCGACAGTCCCGTCGCAAGCGTCTGCATCCAGCCGAGCCCTTCGCTCTGACCGAACCATCCCGCGAGGGTGCCCGGGAACAGGATGATCGACGACGCAAAAATCGGCGGGATCACGCCCGACATGTTCAACTTCAGCGGCAGATGGCTGGTCTGCCCCGCGTAGACGCGCCGACCCTGCTGGCGCTTCGCGTAGTTCACCGTGATCCGACGCTGCCCGCGCTCGACGAACACGACAAAGGCCGTGACGAGGATCGCCATCAGGAACAGCACCAGCACCAGGAACGGCGCCATTTCACCCGTCCGCGTCAACTCCAGCGTGCCGCCGAGCGCCGACGGCAAGCCGGCGACGATACCGGCGAAGATGATGATCGAGATACCGTTGCCGATACCGCGCTCCGTCACCTGCTCACCCAGCCACATCAAGAACATCGTGCCGGTCACCAGCGTGACCGTCGCGGTGAACACGAAGCCGAAGCCAGGCGCAATCACCACACCCTGGTTCTGCAACGCGAACGACGCGCCCAGCGACTGGAACAGCGCAAGGAACAGCGTGCCGTAGCGCGTGTACTGCGTGATCTTGCGCCGGCCGGCCTCGCCTTCCTTCTTCATCTGCTCGAGCGTCGGAATCACGACCGTCATCAACTGCATGATGATCGACGCCGAGATGTACGGCATGATGCCGAGCGCGAGAATCGACATGCGCTCCAGCGCACCGCCCGAGAACATGTTGAACATGTCCAGGATCGTGCCGCGCTGCGCTTCGAACATGTTCGCGAGCGCGACCGGGTCGATGCCGGGCACCGGAATATGCGCGCCAATCCGATATACGATCAGCGCGCCCAGCACGAACAGCAAGCGATGCTTGAGCTCCGTGAGGCGCCCGATCTCCCCGAGACCGGCGGCTATGCTGGCGTCTCCGCGGGCCACTTAGTCCTCGATCTTGCCGCCGGCAGCTTCGATCGCTGCGCGCGCCCCTTTCGTCACGGCGATGCCGCGCAGGGTGACCGGCTTCTCAATCTTGCCGGAGGCAATCACTTTGACGCGTTCGGCGTGTGCGGGCACGACACCGGCGCTCTTCAGCGCCAGGATGTCGATGACCTCATCGTCGAGCCGCATCAATTCGTGCAGGCGCACCTCAGCCGACGCGCGCGCCATCGCCGAGCGGAAGCCCACTTTCGGCAAACGGCGCTGCAGCGGCATCTGGCCACCCTCGAAGCCGACCTTGTGGTAGCCGCCCTTGCGTGCGTGCTGGCCCTTGTGGCCGCGCCCCGCGGTCTTGCCGAGACCCGAGCCCGCGCCGCGCGCAACACGCTTCGGCGACTGCTTCGAGCCGGCGGCCGGCGATAGCTTGTTCATACGCATATCAGACTTCCTCGACCTTCAGCAGGTACGAAATGCTATTGACCATGCCGCGGTTCTCCGGAGTGTCCGCGACCGTGACTTCGTGATGCATGCGCCGAAGCCCTAAACCGGTGACCGTCGCCTTGTGCGCGGCCAAGCGGCCGTGCGGGCTACGGATCAGCTTGAGCTTCAGCTGTTTCGTGTTCGACTTGGCCACGTCCTACCCCTTAATGTCTTCGAGCTTGAGCCCGCGCTTGTCGGCGATGTGCTCCGGCGAATGGATCGCGGATAGACCGTTGATCGTCGCGCGCACCACGTTAATCGGGTTACGCGAACCCGTCGACTTCGCGAGGACGTTATGCACGCCGGCCACTTCGAGCACCGCACGCATCGCGCCGCCGGCGATGACGCCGGTACCTTCGGAGGCTGGCTGCATGTGGATGCGTGTCGCACCGTGCGTCGCGTTGACCGCGTAATGCAGCGTGCCGTTCGTGAGGCTGACGCGGCGCATGTTCTTACGGGCCTGCTCCATCGCCTTCTGGATGGCGAGCGGAACTTCGCGGGCCTTGCCATAGCCGAACCCGACCTTGCCGTTGCCGTCGCCGACGACCGTCAGCGCGGTGAAGCCGAACTGCCGGCCGCCCTTGACCACTTTCGCGACCCGGTTGATGGTGACGAGCTTCTCGAGGAGGCCGTCGCCCTTATTGTCCATATGTGCCATGTTTAAAACTCCAATCCGCTTTCGCGCGCCGCGTCCGCCAGCGCCTTGACCCGGCCGTGATAGCGGAAGCCGGAGCGATCAAATGCAACCTTCGTGATGCCGGCGGCCTTCGCCTTCTCCGCGATCGCCTTACCGACTGCAGCCGCGGCCTCCGCATTGCCGGTGCCTTTCAGGCCCTTGCGGATGTCGGCCTCGACGGTCGACGCGGAAACCAGCACGCGCGAACCCTCGGGCGCGATGACCTGCGCGTAGATGTGGCGCGGCGTGCGGAACACACACAGGCGGGTCGCGCCGGATTCGCGGATCCGGGCGCGGCCACGTGCGGCGCGACGCATTCTCGATTCTGTTTTTTCGTGCATGTCTGGCTACCTGTGCCTTACTTCTTCTTGGCTTCTTTACGAACGACGCGCTCATCGGAGTAACGCACGCCCTTACCCTTGTACGGTTCCGGCGGCCGGTAACCGCGGATTTTCGCAGCGACTTGACCGACTTGCTGCCGGTCGACGCCGCGCACGACGATTTCGGTCTGGCTCGGCGTCTCGATCGTGATGCCCTCAGGCACCTCGAAGTTGACCGGGTGCGAGAAACCGAGCGTCAGGTTCAGCGTCTTGCCCTGCGACTGTGCGCGATAACCGACGCCGACGAGTTCGAGCTTCTTCTCAAAGCCGCTGTTCACGCCGGTGACCATGTTGTTCGCGAGGGCGCGAGTGGTACCCGCAAGCGCCATCGAACTCTGCGCAGCATTACGCGGCGCAAACACCAGCGTTCCGTCCTCGCTCTTGACCTCGACGTCCTTGTGGACGACGTGTTCCATGCGACCCTTCGGGCCCTTTACCGATAGCACGGAGCCGTTGATGGCGACTTCGACGCCCTTCGGGATAACGACCGGCTTTTTCGCGATTCTGGACATATCAATTCACCACACAGAGAACTTCGCCGCCGTGGCCGCCGGCGCGCGCTGCGCGGTCGCTCATCACGCCTTTCGACGTGGATACGACCGCAATACCGAATCCACCCTGCACTTTCGGCAGATCGTCGACACCACGGAAAATCCGCAGGCCCGGGCTGCTCACGCGCTGGATGCGCTCGATGACCGGCCGGCCCTCGTAATACTTGAGCTGCACCGTCAGCGACTTCTTGTTGCCCGGCTCGTCGGCCGTCGAGAAGCCGAGGATGTAGCCCTCGTCCTTCAGCACCTGCGCGATCGCTACCTTGACCGTCGACGACGGCATGGTGACCTCCACCTTGCCCGCGGTCTGGCCGTTGCGGATGCGCGTGAGGAAGTCGGAAATTGGGTCGTTCATGCTCATAATTTATGCACCATTACCAGCTGGATTTGACCAGGCCGGGGACGTCGCCGCGCATCGCGGCTTCACGCAATTTGTTACGGCCAAGGCCGAACTTCCGATAGAACCCGTGCGGACGGCCGGTGATCGCGCAGCGATTCCGCTGACGCACTGGGCTTCCGTCCCGCGGCAATGCAGCGAGCTTCTCGACCGCGGCAAAACGCTCTTCGTCGCCGGTCTTCGGGTCCTTGATAATCGCCTTCAGCTGTCCGCGCTTCGCGGCATGCTTGTCGGCGAGTTTCTTGCGGCGCTTTTCGCGCTCGATCATCGAAGTCTTGGCCATCTCGGTATTCCTTTAGTTCCTGAACGGGAAGTTGAAGGCCTTGAGCAGCGCCTTGGCTTCCTCGTCGGTCTTCGCGTTCGTGGTGATGGTGATGTCCATACCACGCACCGCGTCGATCTTGTCGTATTCGATTTCCGGGAAGATGATCTGTTCCTTCACGCCCATGCTGTAGTTGCCACGGCCGTCGAACGAGCGGCCATTGATGCCGCGGAAGTCACGCACGCGCGGCAGGGCCACCGAGATCAGGCGATCCAGGAATTCATACATGCGCTCGCGGCGCAGCGTGACCTTGCAACCGATTGGCCAACCGTCGCGGATTTTGAAGCCCGCGATCGACTTACGCGACAGCGTCACGATCGGCTTCTGCGCCGACAGCTTGGTCATGTCGGCGACGGCGTGATCCATCACCTTCTTGTCGGCCACGGCCTCGCCCACGCCCATGTTCAGCGTGATTTTGGTGATCTTCGGCACTTCCATCACGTTCTTGTACTTGAACTGTGACATCAGGGCCGGGACGACCGTCTTCCGGTAATGCTCTTGCATTCTTGCCATGTCAGACATCCACGACTTCGTTATCGGACTTGAAGAATCGCACCTTGCGTCCGTCATCCAGCGTGCGATAGCCGACCCGATCGCCCTTCTTCGAGCGCGGGTTGTACAGCATCACGTTCGACGCCTGCAGCGGCGCCTCTTTCTCGACGATGCCACCGGGCTCACCCTTGTTCGGGTTCGGCCGCGTGTGCTTCTTGATCATGTTCACGTTCTCGACGACGACACGGTCATCCACCAGCAGCTTGAGAATGGTGCCGCGGCGTCCCTTGTCCTTGCCGGCGATCACGATCACGTCGTCGCCTTTCTTGAGCCTGTTCATACGTCTTTCCTCGACCTCACAGCACTTCAGGTGCAAGCGAGATGATTTTCATGAATCGTTCGCCGCGCAGTTCGCGGGTGACCGGTCCGAAGATGCGGGTCCCGATCGGCTGCATCTGGTTGTTCAGCAGCACGGCAGCGTTGCCGTCGAAGCGGATCACCGAGCCGTCCGGACGACGGACGCCCTTGCGCGTGCGCACGACGACTGCGTTGTAAACCTCGCCCTTCTTGACCTTGCCGCGCGGAATCGCATCTTTGATGCTGACCTTGATCACATCGCCGATGTGCGCATAACGGCGGTGCGAACCACCCAGCACCTTGATGCACATCATGCGCTTCGCGCCGCTGTTGTCGGCTGCGTTCAAAACACTCTGCATCTGGATCATGGTCGCTTACTCCGCGGACTTTTCGACGACATTGACGAGACGCCACGCCTTATGGCGCGAGATCGGCCGGCACTGCGCGATCGCCACCAGGTCGCCCTCGTGGCACTCGTTGTTCTCATCGTGCGCCTTGAGCTTGCTCGAGCGCTTCATGTACTTGCCGTACAACGGATGCTTGACCTGGCGCTCGACGAGCACGGTAATGGTCTTGTCCATCTTGTTGCTGATCACCCTACCGGTGACCGTGCGGACAGTCGTCTGCTCGCTCATCACGCGTTACCTGCCTTGGCCTTCTGGTTCAAAACCGTTTTTACGCGCGCAATATTGCGGCGCACCTTCAGCATCTGGTCGGGACGGGCCAGCTGGCCGGTCCCACGCTGCATGCGAAGGTTGAATTGTTCGCGCAGCAACCCGAGGAGTTCCTCGCGCAGTTCCTGCTCGTTCTTCTTGCTCAGTTCGCTCGCTTTCATCACATCACCGTCCGGGCGACGAAAGTCGTCGCGATTGGCAGCTTCGTCGCGGCCAGGCGGAACGCCTCGCGCGCGATGTCTTCGGTCACGCCTTCCATCTCGTACAGGACCCGACCCGGCTGGATCTTGCAGACCCAGTACTCGACGTTGCCCTTGCCCTTACCCATGCGGACTTCGAGCGGCTTCTTCGAGACCGGCACGTCCGGGAACACGCGGATCCAGATTTTTCCGCCGCGCTTCACGTAGCGGGTCATCGCACGACGTGCGGCTTCGATCTGGCGGGCCGTGATACGGCCGCGCGCGGTCGCCTTCAGCCCGTACTCACCGAAGCTGACCTGATTGCCCGACGTCGCGAGGCCGCGGTTGCGACCCTTGCGCATCTTTCGGAACTTGGTCCGTTTTGGCTGCAGCATGTCTAAAGCTCCTTACTGCTTCGCGGTCTTGGCGCCGTCGGCGGCCGAGTCCGTGCCGAGGCTGCCCGGATCGAACACCTCGCCCTTGAAAATCCACACCTTGACGCCGATCACCCCGTAGGTGGTCGCCGCTTCGGCAAACCCGTAATCAATGTCCGCACGGAGCGTGTGCAACGGCACGCGACCCTCGCGATACCACTCGCTGCGTGCAATCTCGGCGCCGTTCAGGCGACCGGAGACGTGCACTTTGATGCCCAACGCGCCGAGGCGCATCGAGTTCTGCACGGCGCGCTTCATCGCGCGGCGGAACATGATGCGGCGCTCGAGCTGCTGCGCGATGCTCTCGGCAACCAGCTGCGCGTCGAGCTCCGGCTTGCGGATCTCGTCGACGCCGATGTGCACGTCGCCGACCGGCAGGCCGAGCATCTTCGCAACTTCGATGCGGAGCGCTTCGATGTCCTCACCCTTCTTACCGATCACGATGCCCGGACGCGCCGTATGGATCGTGATGTTCGCCTTCTTCGCCGGCCGCTCGATCTGGATACGGCTCACCGAGGCCTGCGATAGCTTCTTCTTCAGGAACTCGCGCACTTTCATGTCGGTGCCCAGCAGTCCCGGGAAGTCCGCCGAGGTCGCATACCACTTAGAGGTATGGTCCTTGGAGATGCCGAGGCGGATGCCCGTCGGATGTACTTTCTGTCCCATTGGCTCTCTCTTACTCGTCCGCGACGGTCACGGTAATGTGACTCGTCCGCTTGAGGATTCGGTTACCGCGGCCCTTCGGCCCCGCGCGCATGCGCTTGTACGTCGGACCCTCGTCGACCATGATCGACGCGATCTTCAGTTCATCGACGTCCGCGCCGGCGTTGTTCTCCGCATTCGCGATGGCCGACTCGAGCACCTTCTGAACGATCTTGGCGGCCTTCTTGCGGCTGAAGGTCAGCGTGCGCAGCGCGTGGTCAATCTTCTGACCGCGAATCTGGTCGGCGACCAAGCGCGCTTTCTGCGCCGAGATGCGTGCGAATTTATGTTTGGCGAAAACCTGCATCATCGTGCTCCTTACGCCTTGGCCTTCTTGTCGCCGGAATGGCCTTTGAACGTCCGCGTCGCCGCGAACTCGCCGAGCTTGTGGCCGACCATGTTCTCGGAGACGAGCACGGGCACGTGCTGACGGCCGTTATGGACCGCAATCGTCAGGCCGACCATTTCTGGCGTGATCATCGAACGTCGCGACCACGTCTTGATCGGTCGCTTGTTGTTGGACGCAATCGCCGCAGTGACCTTCGCGGCCAGATGCGCGTCGATGAACGGGCCTTTTCTAATCGAGCGTGGCATCGTCTACCTCTATTTCTTGCGCCGACGAACGATCATCGCGTCGGTCCGTTTGTTGTTGCGCGTCTTCTTACCCTTCGTCTGCACGCCCCACGGGGTCACCGGGTGCTTGCCCATGTTGCGGCCTTCGCCGCCGCCATGCGGGTGGTCGACCGGGTTCATCGCGGTACCGCGCACGGTCGGGCGGATGCCGCGCCAGCGCTTCGCACCAGCTTTGCCGAGCGAGCGCAGGCTGTGCTCGGAGTTACCGACTTCACCGATGGTCGCGCGGCATTCGACGTGTACTTTGCGCATCTCGCCGGAACGTAGTCGAAGCGTCGCGTAGCTGCCTTCGCGCGCGACGAGCTGCACGGTCGCGCCGGCGCTGCGCGCCATCTGCGCACCCTTGCCCGGCTTCAACTCGATGCAATGCACCATCGTGCCGACCGGAATGTTGCGTAACGGCATCGCATTACCGGCCTTGATCGGCGCATCCGGGCCGGTGCGCAATTCGGTACCAGCCTCGACACCCTTCGGCGCGATGATGTAGCGGCGCTCGCCGTCCGCGAACAGCATCAGCGCGAGGTGCGCGCTGCGGTTCGGGTCATACTCAAGACGCTCGACGCGTGCCGGAATGCCGTCCTTATCGCGCTTGAAGTCGACCATGCGGTAATGCTGCTTGTGCCCGCCGCCCTGGTGGCGCGTCGTGATGCGGCCGACGTTGTTGCGACCGCCGTTGCGTGCCTTGCGCTCGAGCAGCGCCGCATGCGGCTTGCCCTTGTGCAGGTCAGGCGTGCTGACGGTGACGACGAAGCGACGACCGGGTGATGTCGGTTTGGCTTTACGAACGGTCATGTCAGCCCTCGCTTCCCATCATGTCAATCGACTGGCCTTCTGCCAGACGGACGTATGCTTTTTTCCAATCGCTGCGCTGGCCCATCCGCTGGCCGAAGCGCTTGCTCTTGCCCTTGACGTTCGAGACCTTCACGTCGGCGACCTTGACTTCGAACATCAACTCGACGGCGCGGCGAATCTCATCCTTGTCGGCATCCGGGCGCACCCGGAACACGACCTGGTTCGAGTCCTGCTGCAAGCGCGCGGCCTTTTCGGACACGTGCGGCGCGAGCAATACATTCATCAACCGTTCCTGACCGCTCATGCCAACCACTCCTCAACGCTGCGGATGGCGGGCACGGACATCAGGACTTTCTCGAAGCCGATGAGGCTGACGGGGTCCAGCGCCTGAACGTCGCGCACGTCCACCTGGTGCAGGTTGCGCGCGGCGAGGTACAGGTTCTCGGACACGTCCTGCGTGATGATCAATACGTTTTCGAGGCCGAGCTCCTTGAGCTTGCCGACGAGCTGCTTGGTCTTTGGCGCGTCGAGCGCAAAATCCTCGACGATCACGAGGCGTTCCTGACGGACGAGCTCGCCGAGGATGGCGCGGATCGCGCCGCGATACATCTTGCGGTTGACCTTCTGGCTGTGGTCGCGCGGCACCGCGGCAAAAGTTCTGCCGCCGCCGCGCCAAATCGGGCTGCGGATCGAACCCGCGCGCGCGCGGCCACTGCCCTTCTGCTTCCACGGCTTAGCGCCGCCGCCGCTGACCTGAGCGCGCGTCTTCTGCGCCTTGGTGCCGGCACGGCCACCCGCCATGTAAGCGGTGACGACCTGGTGTACGAGCGACTCATTGAAGTCGCCGCCGAAAGCGGTCTCCGACACGGTGACCGACCCCTTCGCGTTCTGAAGTTGAAGTTCCATGCTCAGCTCCGCGCCTTGCCGGCGGGACGCACGATGACGTTTCCGCCGCGCGCGCCCGGCACCGCGCCCTTGACCAGAATCACGTTGCGCTCGGCATCGACGCGCACGACTTCAAGGTTCTGGGTGCTGCGGCGCACGCTGCCCATGTGGCCGGCCATCTTCTTGCCCTTGAACACGCGACCCGGCGTCTGGTTCTGACCGATGGAACCCGGTACGCGGTGCGAGACCGAGTTGCCGTGCGTCGCATCCTGCATGGAAAAGTTCCAGCGCTTCACCACACCCGCGAAGCCCTTACCAATGGACGTACCGCTGACGTCGACGATCTGTCCCGCCTGGAACAGGTCAACTTTGAGCTCGGCGCCCACGGCAACGTCGTCGCCCTCACCGTCGGCGAGGCGGAACTCCCACAGGCCGCGGCCCGGGGTGACGCCATTCTTGGCAAAATGACCGGCGGCAGCTTTGTTCACACGATTGGCGCGGCGTTCACCGGTCGTGACCTGAAGCGCGCGGTAACCGTCGATCTCCAGGGTTTTGACCTGGGTCACACGGTTCGGCTCGGCTTCAATCACGGTTACCGGCACGGACACACCGGCATCGGTGAAAATGCGGGTCATGCCGCATTTGCGACCAACAATTCCGATTGGCATTCTCGTTAACCTCGTTCACCGCACCGATTACAATTGACCGGTGCTGAATAAATCATGGGGCCAGCCCCCGCTATCGGGCGGGCGCTGACCCCAGTGTCTCGTCCCGTCGGGCCCATTCGAAGCCGGACCGCAGGGAGCCGCGTATTCTATACCAGCCGTAAGGCCTTTTGCCAGTCCCTCGGCCAATCGCGGCGCAAAGGCGACGCTCCTACAGAAGCCAGGGATAGGCCCCGGCGACAGCCAGCCTCAGTTCAGCTTGATCTGAACATCCACGCCGGCCGCCAGGTCCAGCTTCATCAGGGCGTCGACCGTCTTATCGGTCGGGTCCACGATGTCCAGGATCCGCTTATGGGTCCGGATTTCGTACTGGTCGCGGGCGTCCTTATTCACGTGCGGCGAGATCAGGATCGTGAACTTCTCGATCTTGGTCGGCAGCGGAATCGGGCCCTTGACCTGGGCGCCGGTCCTTTTCGCGGTGTCGACGATTTCCTTGGTGGAACGGTCGATGAGGCGATGGTCGAACGCCTTGAGGCGGATACGGATTGTCTGGGTTGCCATGGTCTTCCTTACTCGATGATCTTCGCGACGACGCCGGCACCGACGGTGCGGCCGCCCTCGCGGATCGCGAAG
>CAYODZ010000065.1:0-5140 GCA_964402835.1 uncultured Gammaproteobacteria bacterium
AGACCACCATCGCCGAGGTGTTGCGCGTCGCGCCGCCTGGCGAGGACTGAGCGCTTGAACCCGCGGCACGCCGAGTTCCTCGACCTGTTGGTGAAATGGAACGGCGCGTACAACCTGACGGCCGTGCGGGACCCCGTAGAAATGGTGCCGCGACACATCGACGACAGTCTCTCGGTTCTCCCCTACCTACACGGCCGCACCGTGCTCGACGTTGGGACTGGCGCGGGGCTGCCGGGACTCGTGCTCGCGCTTGCCGACCCGGATCGCGAGTACACCGTGCTCGATTCGAACGGCAAGAAATTCCGGTTTTGTGAGTACGCAATCGATACGCTGGGCATTACGAATGCCCGCGCCGTCCAGGCGCGCGTCGAAGGCTACCGCCCGGGCGTGACCTTTGATACCGTGGTCAGCCGCGCCTTTGCGACGATTTCGGCGTTCGTCGAGGCGGCTGGCGCGCTGTGTGCGCCAACGGGACGCCTGCTCGCGATGAAGGGGGTCCGGCCGGACGCCGAGCTCGCGGACTTGCCGGATGGCTGGGCCGTGGACGCCGTCCACGCACTCGAGGTTCCCGGCCTGGGGGCCGAACGGCATCTCGCCGTGTTGAGGAAAACATGACAAGAATCATAGCGATAGCGAACCAGAAGGGCGGCGTCGGTAAGACGACGACCGCCGTGAACCTTGCGGCTTCGCTCGCGGCAACGCGCCGACGCGTCCTGCTAATCGACCTCGACCCGCAGGGCAACGCGACGATGGGCTGCGGCATCGACAAAAACGACCTCGAAGTCTCTGGCTTCGATGTGCTGCTCAAGAAGGACGATCCGCACGGCGCGATTCTCACGCCGGAGGGGCTCGGCTTCTCGGTATTACCCGGCAACGCGGACCTGACCGCCGCCGAAGTCTCGCTGATGAACGAGTTCAACCGCGAGGGTCGACTCAAGCACGCCCTGTCGCGCCTCGAGGGCGAGTACGACTATGTGCTGATTGATTGTCCGCCGTCGCTGAACTTGCTGACGGTGAACGCGCTCGCCGCCGCGCACGGCGTGTTGATCCCGATGCAGTGCGAGTATTACGCGCTCGAAGGGCTGACCGCGCTCGTCGATACCATCGAGCAAATCCGTGACAACGTGAACCCCGAGCTCGGTATCGAGGGTTTGCTGCGCACGATGTTCGACCCGCGCAACAACCTTGCAAATGAAGTCTCGCAGCAATTGCTCGACCATTTTGGCGACAAGGTCTATCGCACCATCATTCCGCGCAACGTCCGCCTTGCCGAGGCGCCGAGTTTCGGCGTGCCCGCGATCCAGCATGACCAGAAGTCGACCGGCGCCCTCGCGTACCTCGCCCTCGCCGGCGAAGTGAACAAACGAGTGTTTGGTGCACCCCTCAAGGTTGTAGGTTCGGAAAACACTTAAATCATGGCGAAAAAGAAATCCCTCGGCCGCGGCCTAGACGCATTGCTCGGCGGCAGCCGCCCGTCACCGGCCCCCGGAAAGACCGCAACCGCGGGTTCCGACACCGACGGCGACCTGCGCGCGCTGCCGATTGACCAGATCCAGCGCGGCCAGTATCAGCCGCGTATCGACATGCGCCAGGACACGCTCGAGGACCTCGCGGCTTCTATCAAGGCGCAGGGCGTCGTGCAGCCGATCATCGTGCGGCGTGTCGGCGACGGCCGTTACGAAATCATCGCCGGCGAACGCCGCTGGCGCGCGGCTCAGCTTGCGGGTTTGCACGAAATCCCTGCAGTGGTCCGCGTCGTGGACGATCGCGCGACCATCGCGATGTCGCTCATCGAGAACATCCAGCGCGAAAACCTGAACCCGCTCGAAGAAGCGCGCGCGCTCGATCGGCTGATGCGCGAGTTCGAGCTGACGCAGCAGCAGGCCGCCGACGCGGTTGGCCGCTCGCGGTCTGCGGTCGCGAACCTGTTACGCCTACAGGAACTCAATGAGGACGTGAAGAAATTGCTCGAGTCCGGCGAAATCGACATGGGTCACGCGCGCGCCCTGCTCGCGTTGTCGGGCGCCGTGCAGTCTGACGCCGCGAAATCCGTGGTCCGCGGCAGCCTCACCGCGCGTGCGACCGAGGCGCTGGTCCGCAAGCTTCTCGGTGGCAACAAGTCAAAACCGACCAAGAAGGCGCTCGACCCGAACATCCGCACCCTCCAGGACGAGCTGGCGGAGAAACTCGGCGCACGCGTGCGCGTCGAGCATTCGGGCAAGGGCGGCAAGCTCGTCATCGAGTACCACTCGCTGGACGAATTGGACGGGATTCTCGCCAAAATCCATTAATCGCGGCGCGGAGCGCCGCTCCCACCTGTCGAAATCCAGCGCCGGTGCGAAAAGAACGGCCGAGAGCGTCGCTCCCACCTGAAACAGCCCAGCTTCGGTGAGTTCTCCCCGCAGGCCACCGGCGTTTGACCGCCACGGCGTGGACACCTCTCGAGGCGAGATGGAAGTCGGTTTGTGACTTCCTACGAGCCGAGAGAGCCGTGTCCTAAGCCGTGGAACGGCGGCCCAACCCGGCGCCGCTGTCGAATTGACCGAAGCTGCTTACGACCCTATAATTCCGCGTCTTTGGGCGGGGCCTTGTCCCGTGAGCAGATTGACCGCCATTGCGACCCGAATATTGACGGCCCAGGCCGTCGTCGGGGCTGTGGCGGCGCTGGCCTGGTGGGGGTTCGCAGGAGCGCATCACGGGCTTTCAGCGCTGGCTGGCGCAGTCTGCGTGGTGTTACCCGGTGGCTATTTCGCGCTGAAGCAGCGTTCGCGCGGCCCGGGCTCCACCGCCGCCGAGATGCTCGGCGCGTTTTATCGCGGTACGGCGATCCGATTGGTCATGGTCACCGTGCTGATATTCGTACTGGTCCCGCTGTTCAAGGACGCGCTGGTGCCGTTTGTCACGACACTGGCTGCGGCTCTCGCGGTCCAGTGGATTGCATTGTTGTGGAAGAGTTGAGATGGCAAGCGCCGAAAGTACTCCGACTGAATATGTAAGCCACCACCTCGGACACGCGCAGGCGTGCTATTCGGAGGGCGCGTGGCGCATGGGCAGCTCGTACGCGCCGTGCGAGGGCTTCTGGGTCTTCAATCTCGACACCCTCGCCGTCTCGGTCATTCTCGGCCTCGCGTTCATCACGATTTTCTGGCTCGCCGCACGCCGCGCGACCGCCGGCACGCCGGGTGGTCTGCAGAACTTCGTCGAGACGATGGTCGATTTCGTCGATAACTCCGTGAAGGATTCGTTCCACGGCCCGCGTGAATTCGTCGCGCCGCTCGCGCTGACCATCTTCATGTGGGTGCTGTTCTGGAACCTGATGGACCTGATTCCGGTCGACCTGTTCCCCGTGCTCGGCCAGATGGTCGGCGTCGAGTACATGCGCATCGTGCCGTCCGCCGACATGAACGGCACCTTCGCGCTATCGCTGACCGTGTTCGCGCTGATCATCATCTACGGCGTGAAGGGCAAGGGCGCGGGCGGCTTCCTGAAGGAATTCGTCACACACCCGTTCGGCGGCATGATGTTCCCGTTCAACATCATCCTGAACACGGTCGAGCTCATCGCTAAGCCAATCTCGCTCGCGATGCGACTGTTCGGCAACCTGTATGCGGCCGAGCTCATCTTCATTTTGATTGCGCTGCTCCCGTGGTGGGCGCAGTGGTTACCGGGTGGCGCGTGGGCGATTTTCCATATCCTCGTCATCCCGCTACAGGCATTCATTTTCATGACGCTGACGATTGTCTATCTCAGCCTCGCTTACGAGTCACACTAGTTTTTTAACCTGGGAGATACATGATGGAACTGATTGCAATGGTCCAGGCGAACACCGCGATCGCCATTGGCCTGATTTTCGGCTTTGCGGCACTCGGCACCGGCATCGGCTTCGGCCTGCTCGGCGGCAAATTCCTCGAGGGCGCAGCGCGTCAGCCGGAACTCGCCCCGATGCTGCAGGTTCGCATGTTCATCATCGCGGGCTTGCTCGACGCGCTGGCGATCATCGGCGTGGCGTTCGCAGCAATTCTGATGTTCGCAAACCCGCTGATCGCGGGCCTGCAGGGCTGAAGCTGAGCACCACCGGAGGCAACAGTGGGCATTAACGCGACACTGATCGGACAGATGATCACCTTCTTGGTGTTCATCCTGTTCACGATGAAGTTTGTCTGGCCGCACGTCACGAAGGCGATGGCGGACCGACAGGCGCGCATCGCCGATGGGCTCGCGGCGGCCGAGAAGGGCGTCCGCGACCTCGAGAATGCGAAAACGCAGGCGGCGGACATCCACAACGAAGCGCGTACGCAGGCCGCCGACATTCTCGGTCAAGCGAACAAGCGCGGCAGTGCGATCATCGACGAGGCGAAAGCGCAGGCCCAGGCCGAGCGCGAGCGCATCCTTGCATCGGCGCAAGCGGAAATCGAGCAGGAGCGCAATCGCCTGCGCGAAGCGCTGCGTGGCGAGGTCTCGGCAATCGCAATTGCGGGCGCCGGCAAGATTCTCGAGCGCGAGATCGACGCGAACACGCACCGCGACTTGTTGAACAAGCTGGCGGCCGAGCTCTGACGAACGATGGCTGAACTCAACACCATCGCACGGCCTTACGCGCGCGCAGCCTTCGAGACCGCCGAAGCGTCCAATGCGTTCCCAGCGTGGGGCGCGTTGCTGCAGAGCGCCGCGGCTGCGGTCGAGCAGCCCGAGTTCGAGATGCTGATCGGCAATCCGCAGGTCGACACGAATGCGCTCGCGTCACTGCTCGATGAAATCACGAGCAAGGCTGCGGGCGAGTCCGGCAGCGCGTTCCTCACATTGCTCGCGCAGCGCAACCGCTTGCTCGCGCTACCCGCGATCGCGTTGCAGTTCGAGGCGCTGCGGGCCGTCGCAGAGAACCGCGCCGATGTCGAAGTGATCTCGGCAGTCCCGCTCACAGACGAGCAGCAACAAGCCTATGCAAAGGCGATGCAACGCCGGCTCGGCCGCGAGGTGGTCATCCACCCGCGCGTCGACGCGTCATTGCTCGGCGGTGCGGTCATTCGCGCCGGCGACCTGGTCATCGATGGATCCGTGAAGGGGCGGCTCGCAAAGCTCGCCGCTTCGCTATAACGAGGCATAAGACATGCAGCAACTGAATCCTTCCGAAATCAGCGAC
>CAYODZ010000066.1:0-36156 GCA_964402835.1 uncultured Gammaproteobacteria bacterium
GGCGACCCGCGCGAGGTCGTCACCGTCCTCGTAGCGGTGAAACGGCGTATCGAGATAGGTGCCGGTATTCGCGACCATTTCAATCTTCGCAATTTGGAAGTCATGGTCGTCACGACTCCAGTAGTCACAGACAATCGGCGCCGGCAGGCCCGGATACGTGACGAGCCCATGTTCGAGCGTATGGCTGAGGTCGACGAGACGGCTCAATGCGATTGCTTCGTCGTCCGCGGATAGAGCGCGTTCAGTTGCTGCAGCGCGGCGGCGCCGTACCACGGTCGCAATTCCATCTCGAGGCTGCCCGCTTGGATTGCCGGATCGGTCTCGGTCAATGTACGCGCTTCCTCGATGGTCTCGACGTTGAAGATATAGATGCCGCGCACTTCACCATCACCCAGGAACGGGCCCGCGACGACCAGGCTGCCCGCCTCCGCGAGCCGCGTGATGTTGTCGAGGTGTGCCCGCATCAATGCCGCGGACGCTTCGGGCGACTCGGGACGGTTCGGGCCCCGCTTCAGAAACGCGATCACATAGCGACGCATGCCGTAATCGTCGGCGCCAATCTCCGCCGCAAGCTGTGGGTCGTATTCGTCTCGCGCATCGCACGCGATGCGGCGCAACGGGAAGTCCATCGCGCCGTCAGTGCCTTCGATGCGCGCACGCAGCACACCGGGCGACGCGAGGCGATAGATCACGCGCTGCGGAAAATCGTTCTCGGGGTTCTCGAATACGACCGCGCCGTCTTCGACTAAGGTCGCGGGAAACGGCACCGGCGGCCCGCCTTGCGGCTGCGCGACGAATACAAGACGCCCGTCGTGTAACTCAATCCGCATGAACTCGAACGACGCGGTCTTGCCGTCCTTGATGGTCCGCGCCATGCCGAGCATGACCCCACCAGCGGGGACGGTCCATTGCTCGCCGGAACCTGGCTCGCCGCCTTCGGCCGCCCAGCAGTTCGCGAGCCACGAGACGCGTGCGAGGTCATCGGCGTGAGACGGAGCGGCCACGAATGTGGTGGCTACCAAGACGACCGAAATGAGTGTTTTCATCGAAGAACGATAAACCGGCGTTGGTGGCCGGACAAGTATCGCGACGCCGAGAGCGTCGCTCCCACCTGACACAGCTAAGCTTGGCAGCAAGACCTCAGGCCGTCGGAGCAGGCCACCACCGATGGAATCGCGGCACAAAATGCGCCGCTCCTACAGGTGCCACGGGTAGACCAACACCGCGAAGGCGCTGCCGCTACATCCGTTCCCAGGGCTCGACGCCGCCGGCGCGAACCCGGAACAGTGGGTGGCACTGCGGCCGCGAAAGCGACGCCCAGCGCGCGTAAATCTCGGGGCTACGCTTCGAGAGCTTCATGCGCAGTCGCTCCCACTCAAACGCGACCTGCCCACGCGTCACCGGAATCGGTGCGACATTGTCCGCACGCCCGAGCTTCGACGCGTCGAAGCGGTAACCCCGGCGCACCGATTCTCCATAAATGACCGCGAGAAACGCATTGATGGCCTGGCGTGGGGTCGCATGAGCGCGGAACCGTTCAAGTTGTGGATGGTTCCGATAGCCGCGCGTCTCGCCGCGGAGCACCGCACGCGCAAGCAAGGCTTCGCGCCACGCGGCCGTCAATCCCTGGGGGTCGAGATAACGCGGATGCAGCGACCAGAGCCGCAATGCTCAGTCGTCGCCGAGCGACAGCAGCGACGCGTTGCCACCGACCGCGGCGGTGTTCACCGTGAGCGTGCGCTCGGTCGCGAACCGGTGCAGGTAATGCGGGCCGCCGGCTTTCGGACCGGTCCCGGACAAGCCCTGACCGCCGAACGGCTGTACACCGACCACCGCGCCGATCATGTTGCGGTTGATATAGGTGTTGCCGACGCGCACGCCCTTCTCGACTTTTCGTTGCGTCGCGTCAATCCGCGAATGCACGCCGAGCGTGAGGCCGTAGCCCGTCTTGTTGATCGCGTCGAGCATGCGGTCGAGTTCGTTCGCTTTCCAGCGCACGATGTGCAGCACTGGGCCAAAGACCTCGCGCTCGAGTACGTCGATGCCGCTGATCTCCACTGCCATTGGCGAGAAGAAGTGACCGTCCAGATGCTCGGGGACAGGAATCCGTTTCACCACCTTTCCCTGCGCCGCGATTTTCTCTGCGTGTTCGTTCAGGCCGTCGAGCGACGGCTGGTCGATCACGGGGCCGACATCGGTTGAGAGTTTTGCGGGGTCGCCGATGACAAGTTCATCCATATATCCGGTCAGCAGCTTAATGGTCCGGTCTGCAATGTCGTCCTGCAGGCACAGCACACGCAACGCCGAACAGCGCTGGCCCGCACTATTGAACGCCGATGCAACGACGTCGAGCACGACCTGCTCCGGCAGTGCCGAACTGTCAACGAGCATCGCGTTCTGGCCGCCGGTCTCTGCAATCAATACCGCGATCTGCCCATCACGCGCCGCGAGTTGGCGATTGATGGTCTGAGCGACCTCGGTCGAACCGGTGAACACGACGCCGGCAACGCGCAAATCGGGGACCACGCGCTTGCCGATGCGGCTGCCGGACCCGGGTACGAGATGCAGCGTGTCAGCCGGGATCCCGGCCTCAAGCAGTAGCTCGACGGCGCGCGACGCGACAAGCGTCGTCGTCTCCGCGGGCTTGGCGAGCACGGTATTGCCGGACGCAAGCGCCGCTGCGACTTGGCCGGTGAAAATCGCGAGGGGGAAATTCCAGGGGCTGATGCACAGGAACACGCCACGGCCGTGCAGTGACAATTCGTTGCTTTCGCCGGTCGGTCCGGGCATCCGCCGCGGCGCGCCAAACTCCTCGCGTGCTTGCTGCGCGTAATAGCGCAGGAAGTCGACCGCCTCACGAACCTCTGCAATGCCGTCTGGCAGCGACTTGCCTGCTTCGCGCGTGCATAGCGCCATGAGCTCGGCGGTGTGGTCTTCGAACAGGTCCGCCGCGCGCTCGAGCATCGCAGCGCGCTGCTCCGCCGGCGTCGCGTCCCAGCGTGGCTGCGCGGCATGCGCGGCGGCGAGCGCGTCGTCCAGACCCTGCTCATCGACCGAATACGCGTGCCCGACGAGCTCAGAAATGTCAGCCGGGTTGCGGACCTCGCGGGGGTCGCCGCGCTCGAGCCGTTTTCCGTTCACGATGGGTGCCGCGGTACGCGGCCGCGACATCGCATTTTCCATCTCGGCCGTCAGTCGCTCAACCGTCACCGGATTCCACAGATTCAGGCCACGCGAATTGCGCCGCATCGCGCCGTACAGGTCTTTCGGCAACGGAATGCGCGGATGCGGGATGCGCTCGAGCGCCTCCACTTCCGCTACAGGATCGGCGGCGATTTCTGAAACCGGTATGCGCTCGTCGGAAATTCGATTCACGAACGATGAGTTCGCACCGTTCTCGAGCAGCCGCCGCACGAGGTACGGCAGCAGGTCCTCGTGGCTACCAACGGGCGCATAAACGCGGCACGCGACGCCGAAGCCGGTGTCACCGATGATCTGGCGGTACAGGTCGTCCCCCATCCCATGTAGACGCTGGAACTCGTAGCCGGTCTCAGCACCGGCCATCTCGATGATTGACGAGACGGTGTGTGCATTGTGCGTCGCGAATTGTGGATAGACCGCATCACGGGCGGCAAGCAGCTTGCGCGCACAGGCGAGGTACGACACGTCGGTCGATGCCTTGCGCGTGAACACCGGATAGCCCTCAAGGCCGCGCTCCTGCGCGCGCTTGATCTCGGAATCCCAGTACGCACCCTTGACGAGGCGCACTGGAATCCGCCGGCCCACTTCACGCGCGAGCGTGATCAGCCAGTCGACTTGGGCGATCGCGCGCTTTTGATAGGCCTGCACTGCGAGTCCGAAGCCATCCCAAGCGACAAACGAAGGGGCGCGGTAGACGGCCTCAAACACGTCGAGCGAAATGTCGAGCCGTTCGGCCTCCTCGGCGTCGATGGTCAGCGCGATGCCGGCTTGGCGTGCGCGCTCAGTCAAGGCAAGCACCCGCGGTACCAACTCCTTTATGACGCGCTCGCGCTGGGCGAATTCATAGCGCGGGTGGAGCGCCGACAGCTTGACAGAAATACTCGGGGTCGCCGCTGTACTCGCGCGGTCGACGGGTGCACCGATCGCATCGATGGCATTGGAATAGGCGTCGAAATAGCGCTGCGCATCTTGAGCCGTCAACGCGGCCTCACCGAGCATGTCGTAGGAATGACGATACTCAAGCTGGCCTTTGCCCGCGGAGCGTTTGACTGCATCGCCGATCGAACGGCCCATCACGAATTGGTGACCGAGGATACGCATGGCTTGCCGTATTGCCGTGCGGATCACCGGCTCGCCGGCGCGGGTCATCATGCGGCGCACAAATCCGGCAGGGTCACGCTTCACATCGTCGTCGAGCTTCACAAGCCGACCCGTGAGCATCAAGCCCCAAGTCGATGCATTCACGAACAACGACCGACTTTGGCCTTTGTGCGCGACCCAGTCCCCGCCCGCAAGTTTGTCCGCGATGAGCTTGTCGGCCGTCTCGGCGTCGGGGATGCGTAATAGCGCTTCGGCGACGCACATCAGCACCACGCCCTCCTGCGTCGAGAGGTCGTATTGCTGCATCAACGCCTCCACGCCGCCTTTGTCGGTCTGCGCCGTGCGCACGCCGTGCACCAGCGCCTCGGCACGCGAAACAATTCTCGCACGCGCGGCGTCATCGAGCCGCGCGATCTCGAGCGCAGCGCGCACACAGTCCGTTTCGTCCGCGAGCCACAGCCCATTCAGGCCGCGGTCCGCGAAGCGCGCAGCGATATCAGATGCCAACATGGCCACGGGCTTTCTCCGAATTAAAGGTTCTTGATGATGTTGTCAGCGAAGGCGCTGGTAGAAACCTCGGTCGCGCCGTCCATCTGCCGCGCGAAATCATAGGTCACCGTCTTCTGTGCAATCGTTTTCTCATAGGCCGCTGAAATCAGGTCCGCCGCCTCGGCCCAGCCGATGTAGTCGAGCATCATCACGCCAGAGAACAACAGCGAGCCCGGGTTTACCTTGTTCTGGCCCGCGTACTTCGGCGCGGTACCATGCGTCGCCTCGAATACGGCGACGTGATCCGCGATGTTCGCGCCCGGTGCAATGCCCACGCCACCGACTTCCGCCGCAATTGCGTCCGACAGATAGTCACCATTAAGGTTCGAGGTCGCGATGACGTCGAACTCAGACGGACGCAGCAGCATCATCTGGAACATGATGTCCGCGATGCGATCCTTGATGACAATCTTGCCTTCGGGCTTCTTGCCGTCGTAGTCCTTCCAAAGCTGGTCTTCGGTGATCGTCACGTCGCCAAACTCGTCGCGCGCGACTTCGTAACCCCAGTTGCGGAACGCACCCTCCGTGAACTTCATGATGTTGCCTTTGTGCACCAGCGTCACGCTGTCGCGCGCGTGGTCGACCGCGTACTGGATGGCCTTGCGGACCAGTCGTTTGGTACCGAACGGGCTAATCGGTTTGATGCCGAGCCCCGCGTCGTCGAAGAATTCCGCACCCATCTCTTCGCGCAGGAATTTCGCGAGCTTCGCGTTCTCGGCGGTACCCGTCTGATACTCGATGCCGGCGTAGACGTCCTCGGTGTTCTCGCGGAACAGCACGATGTCGACTTCCTCAGGCCTACGCAGCGGTGACGGCACGCCGCTGTAGTAGCGCACCGGGCGCACGCACGCGTACAGATCGAGTTCCTGGCGCAGCGCGACGTTTAGCGAGCGGAAGCCACCGCCGACCGGCGTCGTCAGCGGACCCTTGATCGAGACGACGAGGTCCTTCAGCGCTTCGAGCGCCTCATCGGGAAAATAGTTACCGTCGTACAGGCCCGCTGCCTTCTCGCCCATGAAAAGCTCGGCCCAATGGACTTTCCGCTTACCGCCATAGGCCTTTTCCACCGCCGCGTCCCAGATTCGCAGGCACGCGCTCGTGATGTCCGGGCCGATACCGTCGCCCTCGACATAGCCGAGGATCGGGTTTTCCGGCACTTTCAACGCGCCGTTCACGACGGTAATTTTTGAACCGGATTCGGGCAGACGGATATGACGATAGGACATCGGGAGGCTCCTTGTTAAACCCCCGATTATACCCTTTAAGACAGCAGCCGTAGAAGCTCGTTGTTCTTCTGAAGTCGTCCGGCGAGCGCAGCTGCGATGGTGCGATGGAGGTCCGCGGCGACTTGCGGTTCCTCGACGGTCATGCGTTCGATCGCGCCCAAGGTCAACTTGACCGCGCGTGCTGGCGTCTCCGCAACGACGGAGGCGGAACGGCGCCCCCCGAGGTACATCGCCATCTCGCCGACCAGCGACCCCGGGCCATAGGTCCGGAGCCGCTCATCCTCATCCATTCCGTCGAGTTTTACGGTCACACGTCCCTTGAGGATGACGAACATGTCTTCAGACGGTGCGCCCTGCTCCATCAAATACTCGCCGGGCGCGAATTCGCAGACCTCGGCGTACCGTTCGAGGAGTTCCGGGCCCAACGAAGACGGCAGTACTGTATTCGTTGGGCCCGTCCCCGTCCGCGCTTGTAGCAGTGCGCGTTCACAGTACTCGAGCCCATGATAGGTCGTGCTCAAGGTGCACGCGCGGATTCGAGTCGAGCGCGAGTCCGCTGTCCTCAAACAGGGTCCGCGCATCGGCAGGCAGACCGCTGAATACAATCTCGAACCCTTGCGCCTCGGCGAGTTGGTCGAGCTTACGGAAGGTGATGACCGATGACGTGTCGGTGCCGGTCACGCGCTGGAAATCGAGACATAAATGGGTCAACGCGGGTCGCGACGGGTCGGCGACGCGTGCGGCAATCCGCTCGAGCACCTTATTCGCCGTTCCGAAGAACAAGAACCCCTGCAACATCAACACGTGCACGCTATCGCCATAGCGATCGAGGTGCGTTCGCTCACCGGGCGGACGGTCGACTTTCGAGTGGAGGGACGCTGCCGATAGCTCGTGCTTGGCGACATCGACGCCGCTGTAATTGACCGTAAACAGAATCATGCCGGCGACGACCCCGACGCCAATCCCTGCGAGGAACCCAAACCAGCCCGAGACGCCGAGGATCAGCAGCACCACCAGCCAGTCGCCGAGCGGCAGCCGTCGATGGCCATCGACGACCCACTCTTTGAGCAACGACAAGCCGAGGAACAACAACAGGCCACCGAGTACCGGCCTTGGGAAATACGCGAGCGCCGCGAACCCGCCGAACAATCCCGCGGCGACGAAGGCGCCGGCAAGTACGCCGGTGGCGCGAAACGGCGCGCCCATCGCATGCGCGAGCAATGAGTCGCCCATCGAATGAAACCCAGGGACGCCCCCGCCAACGCCGGCGACGACGTTTGCGATGCCACAACTCCGGAGCTCGTGGTTCAAATCGAGGTCGCGGCGGACGCCGAGCTCCAGGCCACTTGCGTAGAGCAAAATCGAAATCGTCGATGCGAGTACGAGCGTCGCGAGAACCGGTAGTTGCCTCAGGAACAAGCCCCAATCAAACTCGGCGGCCGCGGCGAACGGCGGCGGCGCCCAGGCGCCGCTGTCCGGGAACGGGCCAAGCAACCAACCTGCTTCGCTGACTCCAGTCACCGACGCCCCCGCGGCGAACGATGCCGCATAAAACGCGGCAATACTCACGACCAGAACGCCCGGAATCAACAAGAAATGCGTGTAACGGGCGGTGAGTATCAGCAACGCCACACCCACTGAGAGCCCTGCCGCGAGCCGCAGCGGATTATCGCCTTGGAGCGGCATCGCCCAATCGGCGATGCTGAGCGCCTCGCCGGTCAACACCATGACACCGCCCTGAACCAACAACCATCCCAACCCAGCGAGCACGCCGCCAATCATCGGATACGGAATGAAGCGGACCAACTCCCCCATCCGCAGCTGCCCGAGTACCCAATAGGTGGCGCCGGTCATGACCGTCGCGAGCGTAATGGCGATGAGCACGAACGGTAGCGCCGCCGCTGCGTCCATCGTCGTCGTGAGCGCAGTGAAAATTGCCGTCGCGAGCAAGCCGAGGATCACGGCCGGTACTTCTTGCGGAAGGGCGATGGTCCCCGGATACGAACTCGTCAGCGACACGATGACGAGCATCACCGCGGCGCCGAACAGCACGACGCCGATGCCGACAAAAAGGAAAGGCTGAAGTGGACCCGTGAAGATGAGTGCGGCGACCCCGATACCCGAGACCACCGCTGACAGCGCAATTACCGCCGCAGCCGCTACGACCGCGGCGAGACGGGCGGCCCCGCTCGCCGTGTTCTTCATCATGCTCCCCTGTCTTCGGCGTCATGCTTCCGCGCCGTTGTCCGCAGTATAATGCGTGAATGAGCCATCCCCTACTCGCCCATCTCGACGCCGAAACCGAGGCGCTGAAAGAACAGGGCCTGTTCAAGGAAGAACGCGTGATCCATGGTCGCCAACAGGCGGTCATCGAGGTCGGCGGCAAAGAGGTCATCAACCTCTGCGCGAACAACTACCTTGGCTTGGCCGCAAATCCCGAAGTGATGGTCGCGGCGCACACCGCGCTCGATGAGCACGGCTACGGCATGGCCTCCGTGCGCTTCATTTGCGGCACACACGACGTCCATCGAGAACTCGAATGCCGCCTCTCCGGCTTCCTCGGCACCGAGGACACCATTCTGTATTCGTCATGCTTTGATGCGAACGGCGGACTGTTCGAGACAATACTCGGCGAAGAAGATGCCGTAATCAGCGATGAGCTTAATCACGCCTCAATCATCGACGGTATTCGGTTGTGCAAGGCAGCGCGCTATCGATATCGAAACAACGATCTCGCCGACCTCGAGGCAAAGTTGAATGAGGCGCGCGACGCGCGCTTCAAACTCATCGTCACCGATGGTGTGTTCTCTATGGACGGCATCATCGCCGACCTCGCGGGCATCTGCGACCTCGCCGACAAGCACGGCGCGCTGGTGGTGGTGGACGACTCACACGCAGTCGGCTTCATGGGTGAACGCGGACGCGGTACGCATGAGCACTGCGGTGTGATGGGTCGCATTGACTTGATTACCGGAACGCTCGGCAAAGCGCTCGGCGGCGCGATGGGCGGATACACCTCGGGTCGCAAAGAAATCATCCGGTGGTTACGCCAGCGATCGCGACCCTATCTGTTCTCAAACTCGCTCGCGCCGACCATTGCGGCGACCTCGCTCACCGTTCTCGACCTACTCGAGCACGACGATGCGCTGCGCGTGAAGCTGTTCGAAAATGCGCGGTATTTCCGCGCTGGGATGACGAAGCTCGGTTTCAAGCTCGTCCCAGGCGAACATCCGATCATCCCCGTCATGCTCGGCGACGCCACGCTCGCAAAACGCATGGCCGATCGCTTGCTTGAACTCGGGTTGTACGTCATCGGGTTTTCGTATCCGGTGGTGCCGATGGGTAAAGCTCGAATCCGTACTCAGATGTCGGCGGCGCATGACCGCAGCCACCTCGACCGCGCGCTTGCTGCTTTTGAACAGGCCGGCAAGGAACTCACATGAGAGCGCTCGTAAAAGCGAAGGCCGAACCCGGTATTTGGATGCAGGAGGTCGAAGAACCCACCGCGGGTCCGAACGATCTGAAAATTCGCGTGCGTAAGACCGCGATCTGCGGCACCGACATCCACATCTACAACTGGGACGAGTGGTCGCAAAAAACAATCCCCGTCCCCATGGTGGTCGGTCACGAATTTGTCGGCATCGTCGATGAGGTCGGCAGCGAAGTCAGCGGCTTCAAAGTCGGCGACCGCGTATCCGGCGAGGGCCACATCACTTGCGGCCATTGCCGTAACTGCAGGGCCGGTCAGCGGCACCTATGCCGGAACACCGTTGGTGTCGGCGTGAACCGCGCCGGCTGTTTCGCCGAGTTCGTCGTCATCCCGGCGCTGAACGCGTTCAAGTTGCCGGACGCCATCACAGATGACATCGCGTCGATCATGGATCCCTTCGGCAATGCGACGCATACAGCGCTGTCGTTCGATCTCGTCGGTGAAGACGTGCTCATCACCGGCGCCGGACCTATCGGCATCATGGCGGCCGCGATCTGCCGGCACGCCGGCGCGCGGCACGTCGTCGTCACCGACGTGAACGACTACCGTCTTGACCTTGCGAAAAAGATGGGCGCGTCGCGGGCAATCAATGTTTCCGTGTCGTCAATTGACGACACAATCGCATCGCTCGGAATGACCGAGGGCTTCGACGTGGGCCTGGAGATGTCTGGCAACCCGACGGCATTCCGCGATTTGCTACGCACCATGCGTCATGGCGGCAAGGTCGCACTGCTCGGCATTCCACCGGGCGACATGGCAATCGACTGGAACCAGGTCATCTTTAAAGGCCTTGTTTTAAAGGGTATTTACGGTCGTGAGATGTTCGAGACCTGGTACAAGATGGCGGCGATGTTGCAGAGCGGATTGGATCTGTCGCCCATCTTGACGCACGCGTTGCCGGCCGACCGTTTTCAAGAAGGGTTCGATACCATGCGTTCAGGAAAATCCGGAAAGGTCATTTTAGACTGGTCATAGGCCGGGTTTTCCCATACTGTGATGGCCATCACGGACAGCCATCGCCCGTTCCACAACTATGCACACACACCGGACTTGCCGGTGGCATAGAAGAGGTAAGGCGATGTCGGAGCTACTCGCGATGATGAAATGGGCGTTGGTATTTCTGGTGGTAGCGCTCGCGATCGGCGTGAACATGCCCGACAACATTCTTGCGCGCTATGGTGTTGAATCGTCGGCACTGACCGTCGCTCTCGCCGCCGTCGCGCTGACTGGGATGATTGCGTATCGCCGCCTTGGTCTCGTGTTCTTCATGGTGCTGCTCGTCGTCGGCGCGAATCTGCCGGAGCGCATGGTGTTCGGTTACGAGATCGACCGCGAAGTGTTGCTCGCGACGTTAATCGCGCTAATCGTCATCCCGTTCATCCAGCGCCAACTCGAAGACTGACCCTCAGGTGGCGGCCTGCTGCTCGGCCGGACCGAACACGCAGGCCGCCACCGATTCAATCGTCAGGGGGCGGTGCAGAAGCAGTACAGGTACGCTTTCTTCGGGTCGGTGAACTGCGCAGTCCAGCCGAGTTCGCGTTCAACCCAAGCGATCCACTTTGCCAGCGGCCGGTTCTGTAGGCGCGTCGCGCGCTCCGCAAACGGCGCGACCACGCGCGACTCGAGCAGCGCGAGCATCAACCGGTCCTGGAAGTCCGGCTCCTGCTCCAACACGCGCACCGCGTACTCATCAAGACCGGCGCGCGCTGCGGCCGCACCGACCGCGTCGTCCAGCCCGCCCAATTCATCGACGAGTCCGTTTGCCTTGGCGCCCATTCCGCTATAAACGCGTCCGCCCGCCAGCGCCAACACCGCCGGCTCCTCAAGCGAACGCGCCTCCGAAACGAGTCCGACGAAGTCGCCATAAATGCCGTCCACGAGCAGTTGCACCAGCGTCGCGGCATCCTCGTCCAATTCACGGTCGATGCGTAGTGCGCCCGCGAGTTCCGTGGTCGCGACGCCGTCCGTATTCAGGCCAAGCCGCTCCATCGCCCGCGGGAACGTCGGGAACATCGCGATGACGCCGATTGAGCCCGTGATCGTGACGGGACTCGCCCACACCTCGTCCGCGGCCATCGAAATCCAATAGCCGCCCGAAGCGGCGACGCTGCTCATTGACACGATGACCGGGCGACCGCCGTCGCGGAACCGCTGAATTTCGCTTCGGATTTCCTCCGACGCGAACGCGCTGCCGCCGGGGCTATCCACGCGGAGCACGAGCGCTTTCACGCGCGTGTCGTCGTTCGCCTGCTCGATGAGATCGGCAATTCTCTGCGACCCGACCGCCTGCATACCGGGGTCACCGTCGACGATGTCCCCACTCGCGATCAACACCGCGACCCGGTCACGACCGACCAGCGTTTGGGCGTGCTCCTGGCGCGCGGCGCCGAGATACGCTTGCCAGTTCAGCCCTCGGAATCCGTCCTCGTCGGGTGCGCTACCGACCAACTCGGTCACGCGCGCGACGAAGCCGTCATAGTCTGTCCGCGTATCGACCAAGTGCGTCGCTTCTGCATATGCCGCGAGGTTGCCGCGTGCGACGCGCACGCCATCCACCATACCGTCGAGGTACGCATCAATGGCGCCGGCATCGAGCGCACGCGCGGTCTCGACGCGGTCGCGATAGAACGACCAGAGCTCGCCCAGCCATACCAAGGTCTCCTCGCGCACCTGAGGAGACATGTCATTGCGCTCGTACGGCTCGCCGTACGATTTGAAGTCGCCGGCCTTGAATACGTGCCAGTCGATCGACAACTTGTCGAGCGCTTCTTTCATGTAAACGCGATAGGACGCGTATCCATCGATGAAGACGCCGCCCATCGGGTGCATGAAGATTTCATCCGCGTGCGCCGCGAGGAAGTAGCGGGACTGGTCGTACGAATCCGCATAGACGAGTACGCGTTTGCCATTCGCGCGCGCCGCGGAAAGCGCCGGGGCGAGTTCATTGAGCTTGCTCACCGAAACGGGCGCGAGTCCACCCAAATCGAGCACGACTGCGGCAACGCGCGCATCGTCCGCGGCGAATTCTAGGCCTGCTTGCAGGTCACGCAGCAGCACTTGCGGGATATCCGAACCCGTCAGGCGAGCGAGCGCACGATCGAGCGGCGTCGTGTCGTATTCCTCGACGATGAGGCCATACGGATTAAACAGGACTGCGATGCCGTCATCGATCTTGGCGTGGCGCTCGCCGCCGGCCAAGAACAGGCTCGCGACGAACAGCACGATCAGGATGAACAGCACGTTGACGATGACTCGACGACCAACGTCGAGCGCGTGCAGGAAACCGCCGAAAACGCCCTTCATTGATCGAAGTAATAAATGCCGACGCCGATGCGGCGGTGGTTCTCGTCGGCGGTGCTGCCCTTGTCTTCGTTCTCGGTCAACCACGCGTCGAGCTTCTCAAGGAACTGCTGCCCATAACGCCGCGTAATCTGCTGGAAATCACCCGTAAGCACGGCGGGAATCCGGTCATTCGCGACGAAGCGCTGGAAATACGGGCGTGCGGTGTCGTCTTCCAAGTTGTGGTTCACGGTTTCGAGGAGGTCCGCAACGGTCAGGCCGAAGATACCCAGGCGTTCGGGGCTGTCGGTCTGCGGGATATAGCCTCGGGTGAGCAGGCAAAGCGTGCCGTCGTCCATACGCTGGACCGCCCCGACCTGCTCGAGCTCGTCGAGCACGGCCCGTGGCGGCGCGTCGCCACTGTACCGGCGCACCAGCTCGGCAAAACTATTGTTGGAGTTATCGAGCGGCAGGTCCGCGGGGTTGCCGTGGGCATCCATGAAAGAATCGTCCTGCGTCCAGCCGCTAATGACCCGCGACGCGCGGTTGTAGCGCGCGAGATTCTCAGCGTCGGTCGCCGGCGGCATCGATTTCACGCGCTTCACTTCCTTACGCGAGAGCCCGGTGATCACGGAAATCCGGGAATCGGTCTGCTTCCGGCCGGGGATCGCGAACTCAGCGGACGCGACCTCGATGTAGACCGCTTTCGCCGCCTCCGTGAAGGCGCGGTAGGTGACCCCGTTCCGGAGGAGGATTCGAATCAGCGGCCGGAGAATTTTGAGCAGCGACTCGGCAAGGAGCTGTTGGGTTTCGGTAGCCATAGTTATGGGATTTTAGGCGAATTTGGGAAAAATGGAATAGCTCGGCCCAAAATAAGACCGGCCGGCAGTCGCCTGCCGGCCGGTCGAGGGTCGAAAGTGTCGGCCGCGCTTAGCTTCCGTTACCACCCGTGCCGATGATGCCGTTGCCCGAGTTGCCGCCACCGGTACCGATAATGCCGTTGCCCGAGTTGCCGCCACCGGTGCCGATGATGCCATCGGTCGAGTTGTCGCCGCCGGTGCCGATGATGCCATCGGTCGAGTCATCGCCGCCGGTGCCAATGATGCCGTCGGTCGAGTCGTCGCCGCCGGTGCCAATGATGCCGTCCGTCGACTGATCGCCGCCGGTGCCAATAATCCCTTGAGTGTTGTAGCTCTCGTCACCACCGGTGCCGATAATGCCAGCCGTTGCCGAAGCGGAAATCAGCAGTGCTGCGAGGATGGAAATTGCTTTCATGTATAGCCTCCAAGACGCCGGGAAGTGAACTTCTAACGGGATGCTATTCCCATCCAAGCGGCTTGTAAAGGGACAGACAAAAAAAACCGCCCGGGCATTGCGCCCGGGCGGCAAAGAGGACCTGGCAAGGGGGAGTTGCCGGTCCTTACAGCGCGATTGCCACCCCGTGGATAACGGCGCCGATACGAATGCTGCTCTGAACGCCCTCCCGGCTCAGGCCACTCTTGCGAAGCGCCTTCTCGTGGCTGTCCATACACGCCCCACAGCCGTTGATGGCTGAGGCGACCAATGAGTACAGCTCGAAATCCTCTGCGGGCACCCCGGGCCTTCCGATCACGTTCATCCGCAACCGCGCTGGCAGGCTTCGGTACTCGGGATCGTCAACGAGATGCGCAAAGCGGTAATACACGTTGTTCATTCCCATGATTGCCGCGGCCGCCCGTGCAGCCTCGACCGTCGCCTCGTCCGTGCCCTGCGCTTTCGCTTCCGCAACGATCGCGTCGGTCAGGTCGGGCTGCCGCGCCGTAATCGCCGCCGTGATCGCCGACCCCCACCGCTGATTCGCGGTGAGGCCCGGCGCGCCTTGCTCGGACAATACGGTCCCGAGGTTCAGGCGTAGATCGCGCGCGCTGTCCGGCAGTCGGTCGCGGATCGCATCGACTTGGTTCGTCGTGGCATCCATGACTAAGCGACCTGGAGCGTGTCTTCGCCCTTCGTCCAGTTACATGGGCAGAGCTCGTCCGTCTGCAGCGCATCGAGTACGCGCAACACATCGTCGACGTTGCGGCCGACGTTCATGTCGGTGACCGCCGCGAAGCGGATGATGCCTTCCGGATCGACGATGAAGGTCGCACGCTTGGCGACACCCTCTTCGGCGTCAATGATGCCGAGCGCGGTCGACAACTCGCGCTTCACGTCGGCGAGCATCGGGAACGGCAGGTCCTTCAGCTCTTCTTTCTGCTGGCGCCATGCGAGGTGGACGAATTCGCTGTCCACGCTGACGCCGTACACGACCGCGTCACGGTCGTTGAACTCACGGTTCAGCTTGCCGAACGCAGCGATCTCGGTCGGGCACACGAATGTGAAGTCCTTCGGCCAGAAGAACACGACTTTCCACTTGCCGGTCTCGGCCTTGTCGCTGAAGTCCTTGAACGCGGTATTGATGTCGTTCGTGACTACACCCTTAAGGTTGAATTCCGGAAACTTATCGCCAACTGTCAACATAATCGTGTCCTCGTTTGTATTCGAATTCAGCCGGGTCATTCCGGCGGTTGCGAGTATTTAACGAGAATGCGATTGATAAATCCAATGAATAGTTATTATATGTTTGATAGTTTTAATCAATGAGCCATAAAGACAGTCCGGGCCAGAAGGTAATCAGGAGCGTGGCTGCGAGCAACAAGAGGAAAAACGGCAGCGCCGCGCGGAAAACGGCATGAATCGGTTGCTCGAACCGATACGCGGCGATGAACAGATTCAAGCCGACTGGCGGTGTCATGTAGCCGAGTTGCATGTTGGCGAGGAACAGAATTCCGAGGTGGGCCGGGTGGATTCCATACGCAAGCGCGACCGGCGCGACCAACGGCACAATGAGTACCGTCGCAGAGAATACGTCCAGCATCGTGCCGACGATAAGTAGGAACACGGTCAGCAGAAGCAAGAATGTGGTCCGATCGGAGACCAGCGACTGCACGGTCTCGAACAGCTGCTGCGGGACACCGGCATCGATGAGGTAGCTGGTCGACGCCATCGACAGCCCCAGAATCACGAGAATCCCGCCGACGAGCACCATCGATTCGCGCAAGACGGACGGCAGGCGCGCGAGTGGCACCTCACGCCGGATCAATAGTTCGACCGCGAGCACCCAAATCGCGGTCATCGCCGCCGCTTCTGAGACCGCGAAGTACCCACCATAGATGCCACCGAGAATCACGAACGGAAGCGGAATCTCCCAGATGGACTCGCGGACCGCGGCGAGCACTTGCGTACGGTCGAAGCCCCGGCTACGGCGGACCGTGCCCCGTGTCACCCATAGCCCGTAACCCGCGAGCAGCACGACCATCAGAAGGCCCGGCACAAGACCCGCACGGAACAACTCATCGATCGAAACCGGCTGGCCGACCTGCAGCTGCTGCACGACCACGCCGTAAAGGATCAACGGCAGCGACGGCGCGAACAGCAAGCCGAGGCTGCCGGAAGTGGTCACGAGCCCGAGACTAAAGCGATCCGGATAGCCCGCCTCGCGTAGCGCGGGATAAAGCAGCGCCCCGAGTGCGATGATCGTGACGCCGGTGGCACCGGTGAACGCCGTGAACAGCGCGCACGCCGCGAGCGCAACGAGCGCGAGTCCGCCCGGCAGCCAGCCGAGCAACGCGTCGGTGAGACGAACGAGCCGACCCGGCGCCCCACTCTCGCTCAGCAGATAGCCCGCGAAGGTGAATAGCGGGATGGCGACCAGCACCGGCATTTCGGCGAGTCGGAACAGTTCGATGGCGATGACCTGCAAGTCAATGCCAATGCCCGACCAGGCAAGCAATGCGCCGAGCCCAATGACGGCAAATAGGGGCACGCCGAGTAGCGCAAGCAACAACAGGATGAGCGCAGTCACCATCGCGCGGCCACCCGGACAACGTGTACCGCGTGACGCGCCGCCATCAACGCAAAAGCGACCGGCATCACCGACTGCAACACCCAACCCGAGACCACACCGATGCCCGCGGCGCCGTATTCCCGTTCCCCAAGCACGAACTCCGCGGCATGCCACGCAATGACGGCGCATACACCGGCCGTGACGAGGTGCGCGATGACCGCGCAAATCACTTGGCCGCGCGGCGGCAGCAATCTCGGGACGATGTCGATTCGAAGATGTCGGTCGTCGCGACTGGCAACCACCGCGCCGAGTAGTCCGACCCAGAGTACGCCCACACGGATGAGTTGCTCGCCCCAAATCCAACCGGCGTCGAGCAGGTTACGCGCGCCGATTTGCGCACCGGCGAATACCACGAGCGCCAGCAGGAGAACGACGAGCAGCGCGTCTTCGACGTGCTTCACGGGTGGGCAGCGCGGTACTCATCGAGGGCCGTGCGCACGCGCTCGTACAAGCCGGCGTCGAACGTTCCACGCTTGATCACGTTGCGGGTGATGCGATCGCCGATTTCATGCCACTCACTCAGTTCCTCATCGGTCGGCGTGATGAGCTCGATGCCGCGCGCAACCATCGCGGCGGTCGCAGACTCGTTATCGCGCCGATTCTGCGCATCGAGCCGCGCGTATACGGCACGCATCACCTCAGTGACGATTGCTTGGTCGGCGGTCGATAGCCGACCGAAGGCACGCCGGTCGATGATTAACTGGGCCCACGTATACGCGAGCGGCGCGTCGGTCATGTAGCTCACGCGCGTATGCCACTGAAACGCGACAGCCCCGATGGGCGGCGACGCGACGATGTTGATGAGGCCGGTCTGTAAGCCGGTCAACACGTCGGTCAACGGCAGCGTCGTCGGTGTGAGACCGAGCGCTTCCATCGCGGCATAGGCGACCGCGTCGCCCTCTGGGACCCAGACTTTCTTGCCTTCGAGGTCCGCAAGTCGAGCGACCGGTGATGCGGACAGCAATCGCGCAAAACCGCCCTCGGCGATGCCGAAACTCATGAAGCCCGCTTGCTCGAGACCGCGCTCGAGTTCAGCGTCGAAGCGCGCGCGAATGAAATCGACCTCGTCGTGCGAGCGGAACAGGAACGGCAATGTGTAAAGAGACGCATCGCGGTACACCGGCGCGAGCGCCCCGCCCGTGAACGCCCCGCCCTGCAGCTGCCCGATGCGGATGCGCCGCAGCACGGCCTGCTCGTTGCCCATGACGCCGCCCGGGAAGTATTGGATGCGTACTCGCCCGTCCGTTCGCGTCCGGATTTCCTCGGCACCCGCACGCATCTCGCGCATCCAGAACGAGCCGTCGGGTGCGACAGTCGCGAGGCGCAGCGTGGTCTGTGCGACACCCGGCGACACGCAGAGGAGCGCCAGCATCGTCAATAGAATTCTTACGAACATCATTCCCTACTCGTCAAAGAAATAGTCACCGGCCTCGGCCAGCAGTTTTCGTGCGCGTTCCTGCGCCAATATGTTGCCGAGCGTATAGCGCTCCGCGGTCGGATCCGCAGCCACGACCTCCCCAAGCAGCCGGTCGTGCAGTGCGCGGTCGAAATTCAGCCGCGCGAAGTATTCCGCGTACATGACTTTCGTCATCAAGTCCCGGTCGTTCGAGAGCTCGATTGCGCGTTCGAAGTGCGCGCGTGCACGCTCGGGCTCACCGCCGAGCGCTGCGGGCCGCAATGAGTGGAGCACCCCGAGATAGGCGTGTGGCGCACCGTGCTGATGAAGCGGGTCGAGTGCAACGACGCGGTCGAGCAGCAGCTGAACCCTCGGCAAGTCGGCAATCGCATTCCAGTCATCGGAGTGCGCCTGGATCCAGACGAGTTCACCCAGCGCAGCGGCGAACAGTACGGGGGTATCGTCGGTCGAGAACGTTGCAAGGCCCGTCTCAAACGCGTCGAACGGCCGCTCGAAAAGGTCGCAGGCGGATTCCCGTTGCGCACAGATACCCGCCCGCCCATAGCTTCGTGCGCGGTCAGACAAGCGGCGCGCGCGTGCAGGGTCGTCCGTGGCGAAACCACCCGCATACGAGGCGTACATCTGCGCGGCTTGCGCTTGCAACGCGGCGTTGTCGCGATCGTCGGCTGCAAGCGCGTCCACCATCAGAAGCCACGCAGGCGCACCGTCGCGCACCGTCGCGGGGTCGTTGTGGTTGATGACCGCCGACTGGAGACTCGCCGCGACGCGCTCAGACGCTGCCGACATCAGCGTGTTGCCGATGGTCGTGCACGCGCTCAAGAGCGGCAGTGACACTGCAAATAGAATGGTCCGTGCAAGCGTAGCGTCCATGAGGGCGCGAATTATACGGGGGGCGGGCCCGTTCGGGCCAGTTGGTCAAGCCGTTGCTGGAGAACCGCGCGACGGCCGGGATCATCGGTCGCATTGAGCAGCGTGCGGAACACCGCGGCGGCGTCCGCCGACAACCCCGCATCGGCGAGGGCTTCGGCAGCCTGGAAGCGCGCGGTCTGCGCCCATTGATCTAGCGCATACGGGTCCGCGAGGCCCGCCGACAAGAGATAGAGCCGCGCCGCTTCGGCGTCTTCGCCGAGTGCACGACGTGAGTCGGCCATCCAGTACAGGACTTCTCGGCGGCGTTGCAGATCAAGCTCGTCGCGCGCATAAACGCGTTCGAACAACGGGAGCGCGCGTGCGTGCGCATCCGATGCCTGTAAATCAAACAGCACCTGCATTACTTTATCCACCTCGTACTCGGGCGACGCATCGAGCAGCGATTTGAGCACGGCGCTGCCATCATCGGCGCGCCCGGCGAGCACGAGCACCCGTGCACGCCGCAGGTTCCACTCGACGGGGTCCGCCTCCGCAGGGGGTTCGGTCAGGTCTGCAATCAACCGGGAGGCGAGCACGACGTCGCCTTCGCGCAAGAGCCCGTCGACGAGTAGGTAGCGCACCATCGCGGGGATGTGCTCCGGTTCTGCGAACGCGCCAGCGTCGAGGTAAAGCGCGGTGAGTAAGCGATCGCCGAGTGGCTCAGCGCGCAGTGACCGCGCGAACCGGTAGTGCGCATATTCAACGACCGACGGCTGTCGGGCGGAGCCCGCGAGCGCCGCATAGAGCGCACGCGCTTGGGCCGGGTCGGCCTTCTCCGCAGCATCGAGCCACCCCTGATCGATGCCGACAATCAGCCGTGCGCCGTTGCCGAGCGCAGTACCCCAATCGGTGTACGCGAGCCATAGCTCATCGGGGTCCACCCTAAGCACCGCGGGTAGGTTGAGCGACCGGTCAGCGCTCACGAGCGCGCGTTCGAGCGCAGCGACCGACGCTTGGGCATTGTTCATGCGACGCGCGGCTTCCGCCGCGACTCGCCAAGCCGCGTGGCGCCGTGCCGCGCCGGCATCACGGACGCTGCCGGCACGGACTGCGCGCTCGAAAACCGTACCGGGGTCAGCCGCGCCTGCGCGGAGCGCAGCGAGCCACTGTAGCGGCTCATCATCCGCTGCACGCAAGACGGCATACGCATCGTCGGGTCGCGCCGCCGCGAGCAAGGCCTCGCCGTGCATCAAGCGAAGCGCCGCGTCATCGGCGCCGTGGTCGAGTGCGTATCGTTGAAGACTGACCAAGGCCGCGTCGAGCTCATCTTCGACGAGGTAACTACGAACCACCAGCGCGCGCCACGGACGCAACGCATCCCCACTCACACCGTCGCGCCAGATGAGTTGTCGCAAGGCTGCGCGCGCGCCGGCGCCGTCGCCGAGGTGCAAAAGCGCCTCCGCACGACGTTCCAGTGTCCACGCCAGAAAGGGTTCGGGTAACGACGCGTCAACCACGGCAAGGCGGTCTGCGAGGGTGCGCCAATCGCCACGCGCAGCGAGGATGTGCGCGCGTTCGCGCTCGGCTGCGGTCCAGTCGATGCGGTCGAGCGCGGGGTCTGCTTGATAGGTGTCGAGAAGGCGCAACGCGAGGCCCTGAGCCCCGCCTCGCGCGAGCGTGATGATTTCTTCGAGCCCAACGGCGGCCGTCGCCGATACCGGCGACGTCGCCAACAAGACCAGCGTCAACACTACGATGCGCATAGCGTCCCCGCCGGGCTGTTTTGCCGGCAGCCGCCGGCCGTCCTTAGCCCAGCTTTTCTCGAATGCGGGCCGCCTTGCCCTGGCGGTCGCGCAAGTAGTACAGCTTCGCACGGCGGACATCGCCGCGGCGCTTGACTTCGATTTTCGCGACGAGCGGGCTGTAGGTCTGGAACACACGCTCGACACCCTCGCCGTGAGAAACCTTGCGTACGGTGAACGCGCTGTTGAGGCCGCGATTGCGCTTGGCGATCACTACGCCCTCGAACGCCTGCAACCGCTCGCGGTTGCCTTCCGTGACCTTCACCTGCACCACGACCGTGTCGCCCGGTGCGAACTCCGGCACGTCTTTGCTCATCTGCTCGGCGTCGATTTGCTCAATGATCTTGCTCATGTCCATTTCCTGCTTACTGGTCGCTTTGTGGGGCGGCGCTGTGCGCCGCAATATATTCAGCCAATAACGCTTTCTCTTCCTCGTCCAGCTCGCGCGCCTCGATCAATTCGGGGCGGCGTTGCCAAGTCCTACCCAGCGCCTCGCGTAACCGCCAGCGCCGTACCGCTTCGTGGTCGCCACCGACCAACACTTCCGGCACCCGCATGCCGTCGAGCACCTCGGGCCGCGTGTAGTGCGGGTGGTCGAGCAACCCGTCCGAAAACGAGTCCGCCTCCGCCGACGCTGCGTCGCCGAGCGCGCCCGGCAACAGTCGCGCGATGGCATCAATCACCGCCATCGCTGCCGGTTCGCCGCCGCTCAGCACGAAATCGCCGAGCGACAACTCTTCATCAATCTCCGTCTCGAGCAGTCGCTCGTCGACGCCTTCGTACCGACCCGCGACCAGCAATAGCCGGCCGGCGTGCGCCGCGTTGGCGATCCAAGCCTGGTCCACGCGGCGACCCTGCGGGCTTAAGTAAACCGCGCGAACCGGTCGCCCGTCAGCTTCGCGGGCGGCGCGAATCGCGTCGCGCAGCGGCTCGACCTTCATCACCATCCCCGGTCCGCCGCCGTACGAGCGGTCATCCACCGTCCGGTGCCGGTCGTGCGCGTAGTCGCGCGGATTCCAGCATTCAACCTTCATCAGCCCGCGTTCCACCGCGCGCCCGGTTATGCCACAACCGCCGATAGCGGCGACGAGCTCCGGGAACAGCGTGACGACGTCGATCCGCATCAAAACTCCGGATCCCAATCGACGGTGACCCGTCCCTCGGCGACGTCCACGTTCTGGACCACATCGCCCTGCGTGAACGGCAACAGCCGCTCTCGCTCGCCGCGCACCACCATGACGGTGTTCGCGCCGGTCTCAAACAGGCTCTCGATTTTCCCAAGTGCGACGCCGCCCACCGTGACGACTTCGAGCCCCTCAAGGTCGGCGTAGTAGTACTCGCCTTCCCCGGCCGGGCCGAGCAACGAACGCTCGACCACAATGTCCTTGCCGATCAGCGCGGCGGCTGCGTCGCGGTCTTCAATCCCCGCGAGCTGCGCGACGATGCCCTTGCCGTGCGGCCTACCATCCACGACACGGAATTCACGTGGCGCGTCGGCGATGTTCAATGACCACGGCTGGTATCCCAGCACGTTTTCACGCGGTTCGGTGTGAGAGAACACCTTGACCCAACCGCGCACTCCGAACAGGCCGGTAATCCGGCCTATCACGACCGTCTTCAGGCGGCCGACTGCTTCAGCAGCGACGACACGCGGTCAGACGGCTTCGCGCCACGCGCGACCCAAAAGTCGACGCGCTCACGATCAATCTTGAGCGGCGTTTCTTGCCCGACCGCGACCGGGTTAAAAAAGCCGACGCGCTCGATGTAACGGCCGTCACGACGGTTACGGCTGTCGGTGACGACGATGTGATAAAACGGACGCTTCTTTGCGCCGCCGCGTGCCAGGCGAATGGTGACCATATCTTGCTGATGCCTCGAACCGAGTGAAACGGCGGATTTTACTGGTATTTCCAGGAAATTGAAAGCGCAGTCAGCGGGCGCTATTTGGGTAGGCCCCGCATGAGCTTCGCCATACCCGAGCCCTTGAGCCGCTTCATCATTTTCCGGCTTTCCGCGAACTGCTTTAGCAGGCGATTGACTTCAGGGACCGTCGTGCCAGAGCCCGCGGCAATCCGGCGCTTTCGGGAGGCCTTGATGAGGTCCGGATGCCGACGCTCATCGGGGGTCATGGAATCGATGATGCCGCCGAGGCGCCGCATCATTTTGTCGCTATCCGCGGCGCCGGGTGCCTTGCCCGCGAGCTTGGCTGGCAAGTGTTCCATCATTGCGCCCATGCCCCCGAGCTTTTGCATCTGCCGCATCTGGTCGCGGAAGTCGGCGAGCGTGAAGCCGCCACCGGCTTTCAGCTTCGCGGCGAGCTTCGCTGAATCGGCGTGGTCGACCTGTGCTTGCTGCGCCGCTTCCACGAGGCCGACGACGTCGCCCATGCCGAGGATCCTGCGCGCAAGGCGGTCCGGGTCGAACATTTCGAGCGCGCCGCTCCGCTCCCCCGTGCCCAGGAAAAGCAGCGGCGCACCGGTGACTTCGCGCACCGACAGCGCGGCGCCACCACGGGCATCGCCGTCGGTCTTCGTGAGCACGACCCCGGTGAGTGGAATCCGTTCGTGGAACGCGCGCGCAGTGCGCGCCGCATCCTGACCGGTCATCGCGTCCACGACAAACAAGGTCGCCGCGGGTTCGAGCATTGCGTGTTGCGCAGCGACCTCATCCATCATCGCATCGTCGACGGTCGTGCGACCGGCGGTGTCGACAATCAAAACTTCGATTGAGTGGCGCTTTGCTTCATCGAGTGCGTGTTGTGCGCGCTCGGTGGCGCTCGACGTATCGCTACCATCAGCGAAGGGGACGTCAAGTTCGGTGGCGAGTTTTCGAAGTTGCTCGATGGCGGCCGGCCGCTGCGTGTCGGTACTCGCGAGCATCACGCGACGGCCTTGGCGCTCGCGGATCCAGCGCGCGAGTTTGCCCGCGGTTGTCGTTTTACCGGCGCCCTGCAGGCCCGCGAGCAGCACGACCGCTGGGGGCCTCGCGCGCAAGTCGAACGACGCGGGTTCGCCGAGCGTCGCGACGAGCTCACGATGCACGATGCCGATGACGGCTTGCCCCGGCGTGAGGCTTTGCAGCACTTCAGCGCCGGTCGCGCGTTCACGCAAGCGCTCGATGAAGTCCTTGACCACGGGCAGCGCAACATCCGCTTCGAGCAACGCCATCCGCACTTCACGCAGCGCTTCGCGAACGTCGTCGTCGGTCAGCCGACCGCGACCGCGTAGGCCGTCGAACACCCGGGTGAGTCTTGAAGTTAAGTTCTCGAACATCGGATACGCTTACAGCTCGAAGGTGACGCCACTCTCAAGCCGCTTGATCTCGCGGTCGGTGATGAGCGATTTGAGTTCGTCCATGATCTGGTCTTCGCCGCCGGGTTTCAGGTGGGTGATCCACAGCGGCACGCGGTGCTTCAGCTTGGCCAGATCTGACTTCAACGTGTTCGGACAATAATGTTTCGAAAGGTTGGCGAGCTGCTCGTTGCCGTTCGAGAACGCCGCCTCGACAATTAACGCGTCGACCTTCGGTAGGGCATTCAGCGCCGCCCAAAGCGTGTCGTTCTCGGCGGTGTCGCCGCTGAACGCGAACACCTTATCGCCTTGCTCGACGATGTACGCGACCGCCGGAACGGTGTGCGAGACAGGCACCGAAGTGACGCGACGATTGCCGAAGTCCTGCGTGGTCCCCGGGGCAAACGAATGCAGCGTCAATACTGGTTTTTCTTTGCGCGGTATTTCCGTGAAGTCCGGCCAGATAATCCAGTTGAACAAATGCTTGCGTATCGCGTCGAGGGTCTCATCTCGGCCATACACCTGCAACGCGATTTCAGTATCGAGCGTCTCGAAAATCGTATCGACGAGCAGCGGCAATCCGCCGGTGTGATCAAGATGAGAATGCGTGAGCAGCACAGTTTTAATGCGGCGTAATTCGGGCAACGACAGGTCGCCGATGCCGGTCCCGGCATCGATCAACAAATCGTCATCGACCAATAGAGAGGTCGTTCGCAGGCCGGCCCCGATGCCGCCGCTGCACCCCATAATCCGGACACGCATGGTGCAGGATGGTAGCACGGACCGACCGTGTGCGATGATGCACGCATGGTCCCGATTGCCTGGCTCAGCGTCGCTGCCGCCGCCTACGCAGGTGGCGCGACCCTGTTCGCGTTGCACGCCGCCGGTCGGGGTCCGCGCGCCGTGACAGGCACCCGCGCGGCCGGGCTCGCTGTCGGCGCGCTCGCTGTCGTGTTGCACGCGATTGCCCTTCGTGAACTCCTATTCGTGCCGGCCGGGCTCGACCTCGGCTATTTTCAGGTCATGTCGCTCGTCGGCTGGCAAATTGCCGTCGTCGTCTTGCTGGCGACGGTACGGCTGCCGATCGCGGGTGTAGCCGTCACGGTCTTGCCAATCACCGCACTCGCCGCGCTTGCGCCCATCGTGTTTGAGTCGTCCGCGGTTCGTGCGTCCGTTGGATGGCAGCTCGAAGCGCACATCCTGTTATCACTGCTTGCATATTCGTTGCTCGCCGTGGGCGCGGTGCAAGCGGTCGTCCTTGCGGTCCAGGATCGCCAGCTGCGCCGCCATCGGCCCGGTGGCTGGGTACGCGCCCTGCCGCCACTCGAAGCGATGGAGTCCTTACTGTTCCGCCTGATCGCAGCAGGGTTCGTGCTGCTGGGCTTTGCGCTCGCGACCGGGCTCGCGTTCGTTGACGACCTGTTCGCGCAGCACCTCGTCCATAAAACCGTGCTGTCGGCATTCGCCTGGGTCCTGTTCGGCATCCTGCTTTGGGGCCGTTGGCAACGCGGTTGGCGCGGCCGCACCGCACTCCGGTGGACCTTGAGTGCGTTCGTGCTGCTCGCCCTCGGTTACTTCGGCAGCAAGTTCGTGCTCGAGCTCGTCCTCGGCCGCTACTGGGGCTGAGATGTCGGAACTCCCGCTTACAACCCTATTCATCGCGCTCGGCGTCCTGCTGGTCATGTCCGCCGCGTTTTCCGGCTCCGAAACGGCGTTGATGACGCTGAACCGATATCGCTTGCGCCACTTGGCGAAAGCCGGACACAAAGGCGCGCAGCTCGCCGAGAAGCTGTTGGCACGTCCCGACCGCCTGATCGGCCTCATCTTGCTCGGCAATAATTTCGTGAACGTCGCGGCGTCGACCGTCGCGACGCTGATCGCGATTCGAATCGGCGGCGACGGCGCGGTAGCGATTGGCGCCGGCCTCCTGACGCTCGTGCTCCTGATATTCGCGGAAGTGGCGCCGAAGACGCTCGCGGCGAATTCGCCCGAACGCCTCGCATTCCCCGCCGCCTGGGTCTACACCCCGCTGCTGAAATTGATGTACCCGCTGGTCTGGCTCGTGAATTTCGTCGCGAATGGCTTATTGCGCGTGCTCGGCTTGCGGACCAACAGCGAAGACCTGTCGCAGATGTCGACCGAGGAACTGCGCACCGTCGTCATCGAAGCCGGCGCCATGATTCCGAAGCGCCACCAGAAAATGCTGTTGTCGATTCTCGACCTGCAGAAGGTCACGGTCGAAGACATCATGGTCCCGCGCGCGGAAATCGTCGGCATCGACCTTGCGCAACCCTGGGACGACATCGTCACGCAACTACTCGAGATGCAACACACGCGTGTCCCCGTCTGGGAAGGCGACGTCGAGAACACGATCGGCGTCGTGCACCTGCGCCGGCTGTTGCGCCCGCTCGCACGTGGCGAACTCACGCGCGACATGATGCTCGGCATCGTCCGCGACCCGTACTACGTCCCGGAAGGCACGCCACTCAACAAGCAGCTGATCAACTTCCAAGGGCTGCAACGGCGCATCGCGCTCGTCGTCGACGAGTATGGCGAGATCGTCGGGCTCGTCACGCTCGAGGACCTGCTTGAAGAAATCGTCGGTGAGTTCACGACGGACCCCGCAGCGGCCGCGCGTGATTTTTTCCCTGAGGACGGCGGCTGCTTCCTCGTGAGTGGGACCGCGACGGTCCGCCAGCTAAACCGTGCGTTGAACATGCAGTTGTCGACCGAGGGGCCCAAGACCCTGAACGGACTCGTGTTCGAGCACATGGAACAAATCCCGGAACCCGGCACCAGCATGCTGCTCGGCGGCTATCCGGTCGAGATCGTCGCGGTCAGCAACAACCAAGTGAAGACGGCGCGTGTGCGCCCCTGGAAGGTCCAACCAGCTACCAGCGATTAAAAGAATCGCGGCGCAAAGGCGCCGCTCCTACACGTGCTACTCCTGCTAGATCAGAGCGATGGCATCCGAAAGCCGCGCGACCGCGTCGACCTTGATGCCGATTTTCGAGCCTTTACGCGGCGCGTTCGCCGCCGGCACGAGCGCGCGCTTGAAACCATGCTTCGCCGCCTCCCTGAGCCGCTCTTCGCCGTGCGGCACCGGCCGGACTTCACCCGCGAGGCCGACTTCGCCGAACACCACAAGATCCGGCGGTAGCGGCTTGTCGCGATAGCTCGATAGCGTTGCGAGCACGACGGCGAGATCAAGCGAGGTCTCGTTCACGCGGATGCCACCGACCATGTTCACGAACACATCTTGGTCGAACATCGCGACACCGGCGTGCCGATGCAATACCGCAAGCAGCATCACGAGCCGATTCTGTTCGAAGCCCAGCGCCATACGTCGAGGATTTGAGAGTGGGCTCGCGTCCACGAGCGCCTGGAGTTCTACGAGCAAAGGCCGGCTGCCCTCACGGACCACCGTGATCACGGATCCCGCGACGGGCGCCTCGTGCCGCGACAGAAAGATCGCAGATGGATTCTTCACTTCTTTGAGGCCCACATCGGTCATCGCGAATACGCCGAGCTCGTTCACGGCACCGAAGCGGTTTTTCACCGCCCGGATGACGCGGTAACGGCTCCCGAGGTCGTTCTCGAAATACAGCACGGTATCCACCATGTGCTCAAGCACGCGCGGGCCCGCAATGGTGCCCTCCTTTGTCACATGCCCGACCAGGAACACCGCCGTCCCGGACTGCTTCGCGAAACGAACCAATTGCGCCGCGCTCTCGCGCAACTGCGCGACCGAACCCGGCGCCGACTGCAGCGCCTCGGTGAAGGTGGTTTGGATGGAGTCGACAACGAGGATCGCCGGTTTCGCACCTGCGGCCGCCTCGATCACCCGTTCGACGCAGGTTTCGGCGAGCAGCTGTACCGGTCCGGCATCCGCGCCGAGTCGTGTCGCGCGCATCGCGACCTGCGCAGGCGATTCTTCGCCGGTCACATACAGCACGCTGTGCGTCTGCGCGCAGTGAACGACCGCCTGTAGCAGCAGCGTCGACTTGCCGATGCCGGGGTCGCCGCCGATCAAAGTGACCGACCCCGCGACGAGACCGCCACCCAGTACACGATCGAGCTCACCGAGCCCCGTGTCGATGCGTGGTAATTCGGTGTGGGTGATGCTCGCGAGCTGGTGTACGGTCGGCAACGTCCCGGTCCAGTTCGCAGCACGCGGGTTGCGCTTCGCTGCCGCCACGACCGCGACGGCCTCAACCATCGTGTTCCATGCACCACAATCGCCGCACTGCCCTGCCCACTTCGGCGCGCGGGCGCCGCACGATTCGCACTGATATTCGCTGCGCGCCTTGTTCATGGCTTCGCACTATACTTGAGCCACTCATGACTCGGGGAACCACGCACGTCGGTTGGTGGGCCGCGTTGGCAGCTGCGGCCGTCAGCGTCACACTTGCGTGGGTCATCACCCCGGCGTTCGTACTCGGGACACTGCCGCTGTTTGTACTGGTGGTTCGGATGCTCCTCGACACCGAGCAGGAGATGCCCGCCGGACCCCAGCGTGTCGCCGTCGCGGACCCCGGCGCGGAGCATCGCGTTCGAGGTATCGCGTTGCAGGGTCAGGGCGAGCTCGACGGTGCGTTCGAGCAGTTCCGGCGCTGCCCGATCGACGACTCGATGCTCGACCTTCTCTACAACCTCGCGTTGGAGTTCGAACGCCAACGCCGCTTCGACCGTGCGGCCATGGTGTTTCATCACATCGCGGCGCAACACGCCGATTACCGCGACATCCGACAACGCATCCGCCGCGCTGAGCTCATGGTCGAGACTGCGACGACCGAAGGCCGCCGCATGCTCGGCCGTTACGAAGTGCAAAAAGAAATCGGCAAAGGTGCGATGGGGGTCGTCTATCTGGGTCGGGATCCGAAAATCGGCCGCGTGGTCGCGATCAAGACCGTTGCACTCACGCAGGAGTTCGATCCCGAAGAACTCGCGGATGTGAAAGCGCGGTTCTTCCGCGAAGCCGCCACGGCCGGCAAACTCACGCATCCGCACATCGTGACAATCTATGACGCGGGGGACGCCGAGGGACTCGCATTCATCGCGATGGAGTTGTTACGCGGCCATGACCTCACGCGGCACGTGAAGCCGGGTACGCTGCTGCCGGTCACGAGTGTGATCGAGCTCGTCGCCCAAGCGGCGGACGGACTCGACTACGCGCACGCACAAGGCGTCATCCACCGCGACATCAAACCCGCGAACCTCGTCTATGAGCACGCGCGCCGAACGGTGAAAATCACCGACTTTGGCATCGCCCGAATCACGGATTCAAGCCGGACCCGAACCGGTCTCGTGCTGGGCACACCGTCGTACATGTCGCCCGAGCAACTGAGTGGCAAACCGTTCGACGGCCGCTCTGACATATACTCGTTAGGCGTGACTGCTTATCAACTGCTGACCGGCCAACTGCCTTTCCGCGCGGACTCGATGGCATCGCTGGTGCACCGCATCGCGAGCGAAGAGCCGCCCGCGGCCAGCGACCTACGACCCGAGCTCCCGATCGAAATCGACGCGGTGCTTGCACGGGCGATGCATAAAGACCCCGATCAACGGTTCGCACGGGGCGGCGATTTCGCGCGGGCGCTGCGGGCGCTCCATTCTGAAGAGGCCGATCTGTGGGTGTGAGTGATAATCTTCGATTCGCCGGCCTGACCGATTCAGGCCGCGTCCGCGACCATAATGAGGACAACATCCGCTGGGACGAGTCGTTGGGCCTCGCCATCGTCGCTGACGGCATGGGCGGCTACAACGCGGGTGAGGTCGCGAGCGAGATTGCGGTCACCACGGTCAATGACTGGGTCCGCGATGGCCTTCCCGGAATCGCGGGTGAGGAGGAGGACCCGTTCACCGGGCTGGCCCCCGCGACGATGCTGCTTGAAGCCGCGATCCAGCAGGCGAATGCGGTCATTTACCACGCGGCCCAGACGCAACCCCAGTGCGCGGGCATGGGGACGACCATCGTGGCGTGCCTGTTTCATGAGGACCGCGTTTCCATCGCCCACGTTGGGGATTCAAGGCTCTACCGCCTCCGGGCCGGCCTTCTCGAGCAGGTCACGACCGACCACTCACTGCTCGCGGAACTCATCGCGCGAGGGTTCTACACGCCTGAAGAGGCGCGACTTTCCTTGAACAAAAACCTCGTCACGAAGGCGCTTGGGGTCGAGGAAACGGTCGAAATTTCACTGGCTGAAGAGCCGGTTTTAGCCGGGGACACCCTCCTCCTGTGCTCGGACGGCCTGTCCGACATGGTCGAAGATGGGGATATCGGCTTAACCATCAGCAATTTTGGTGCTAATCTTCAAGCTGTGGCAGAGCAGTTGGTGCAGCGCGCCAATAAAAACGGCGGGCGCGACAACATCTCGGCCGTGCTGGTCGAAGCGGTAAAACCGCTGGTGACCCGCAAGCGATGGCTGGACCGGATTACGAATTGGTTCGGTTGAGCACGCGTCCACATGGGGGCTGACGAAAGATGGGCAAGCTGACGATATCGCTGGACGGCACTTCGCTGGGCGAGGTCACTCTCGATAAGGAGCGGTGTACGATCGGCCGCCTGCCCGAGAACGATATCCATGTAGACGACAAAGCCGCGTCGAGCCGTCACGCCGCCATCCTCACCATCCTCAATGATTCCTTCATCGAAGACCTCGGCAGCACGAACGGCACGTTCGTGAATGGCAAGGTGGTGAAAAAGCACGCGCTCGCCGACGGCGATGTCATCACCATCGGCCGTCACGAACTGAAATTCCAGGCAACGGCTGGCGCCGCGGACGACGACGACTTCGAGAAGACGATGATTATCCGGCCGCCCGCTGCGAAAGCAGCCGCCGCGGCCGCAGGTGCCCCGCCTGCCGACGCAAAGCCGGTCGGCCTGCCGCGCGGCAAGCTACAGGTGCTCTCGGGCAGCGCGAAGGGCAAGGAACTCGAACTCACGAAAGCGCTCACGACGCTCGGGCGCCCCGGCGTTCAGGTCGCGGCGCTGACGCGACGCGCGGACGGCTTCTTCATCGTCCCGGTCGAGAGCGGCGAAGGCCAGGGCCCGCCGACCGTGAACAGCAAGCCGATCGGCCCGCAGGCCCACCAGCTCGCCGACAACGACGTCATCGAGTTGGCAAACGTCAAGATGGGCTTTTACTTGATCAAGTAGCAGCGCGCTGTTAGCACACTGTGGGAGCGACACTCTTGGTGTCGCGATGGCGAGCTCAGAATCCCCCAGCGGACAGTCATCCCGGCACCGGTCTAATGAACCACCAGCGGTGTTAGCACTTGGTGGGAGCGACGCTCTTGGCGTCGCGATGGCGAGGTCCGAATTCCCGCCGGACAGCCATCTCGGCACCTGTCTAATTTCCACTAGCGGTATTAGCACTTTGTTGGAGCGGCGCTCTTGGCGCCGCGATGGCGAGGCCAGAACTCTCCACCGGACCGCAACACAAGCACCCGCGACCCGACTATCGCGACACCGAGAGTGTCGCTCCCACCTGACTCTCCCCAGCGCCAAGCAAGACCGCTAGCTATCCCGATATTCCAACCGCACCCGATCCGTCACCCCGCAGAGCAGCGTCCACGGAATCGTGCCTGCGCACACCGCAATTTCTTCGACCGGCAAGCCCTCGCCCCACAGCACAACCGGATCGCCGACATGGGCCTCCGCGTGCCCAGCCAGGTCGACCGCGAGCATGTCCATCGACACGCGCCCAATGAGCGGACACCGCTTGCCGTTGACCAGCACGGGCGTCCCCTCGCGGGCCCACGGTGGATACCCATCGCCGTAGCCGAGTCCGACAATCCCGACGCGTGTCGCGCGTGTCGCACGCCAGGTGGCGCCGTAGCCGACCGTTTCGCCAGCGGCGATGTCGCGGACCGTAATCAGCCGCGCACAGAGCGTCATCGCGGGCCGGAGGGCCAAATCGTCCGCCGTCCGGTCTCCGAACGGCGAGACGCCATACAGCGCGAGACCCGGTCGGACCCAATCACCGTGGCTGCGCGGATGCCCAAAAATACCGGCTGAATTCGCGATGCTGCGCTCGCCCGCCCAACTGTCCGCCGCCTGCTCGAAGGCCTGAATCTGAGCCTCGGTCATTGCACTCCCCAAATCGTCCGCACACGCGAGGTGCGTCATCAGGCGGACGCGCTCGACGGCGGGAATCTGCTGCAGCCGGTCGCGCGCGTGCGCCGCGGCCGCGACGGGGAAGCCAAGCCGGTTCATGCCGGTATCGAGTTTGAGCCACACGATGAATTGATGCGGTTCGGGTGCATTCGCGAGCGCATCGATCTGCCACGGGTCGTGCACCACGAGCTCGCACCGGTGGCGCGCAGCGAGCGCAATCTCGGTGGCATCGAACACACCCTCGAGCAGCACGACGGGAATATCGCAGTCGGCCGCTCGAATTGCGATCGCCTCGTCGATGCAGGCAACCGCAAGCGCATCGGCGCCGCTGAGGGCGCGCACCACGCCGGATATCCCGTGGCCGTAGGCATTCGCCTTCACGACCGCGAGCACGCGCGAACCCGGCGCGACCGCGCGGATGCGTTCAAGGTTATGTCGAAGCGCGTCGAGCCGGATGACGGCCGACGCGGCACGACCGCTGGTCACCGGTCGTATTCCGGCGAGTAGTCGCCGTACGCTTCCTCGGCCACGAGATTCTCGAACCGCGTGTACTCGCCGAGGAAGGTCAGCTGGACTTCGCCGATGGGGCCGTTTCTTTGCTTGGCAATGATGATGTCAGCGATGCCCTTGCGACGCGTTTCTTTGTCGTAGACCTCATCGCGGTAAATGAACGCAATCACGTCGGCGTCCTGCTCGATCGCGCCCGATTCGCGGAGGTCGGACATCACCGGACGCTTGTCGTTACGCTGCTCGACCGAGCGGTTCAGCTGCGACAGCGCGATGACCGGACAATCGAGTTCCTTCGCGAGCGCCTTCAGCCCCCGTGAAATTTCGGAAATCTCCGTTGCGCGGTTCTCTTTTGTCCCGTGCACCTGCATCAGCTGCAGGTAGTCGACGACAATCAGGCCGAGCCCATGTTCGCGCTTCAAACGCCGTGCGCGTGCGCGAAGTTCGGTCGGCGTGAGGCCGGGTGAATCATCGATGAACATCGGCGCTTCGGACAGGATCGTGACGGCCGAGGTAATGCGCGGCCAGTCGTCGTCGGCGAACTTGCCATTGCGGATTTTTGACTGGTTCACGCGACCGAGGTTGGAGATCAAGCGCAGCGCGAGTTGCTCGCCCGGCATCTCCATGGAGAACACCGCGGTCGGGATCTTGCCCTTGATCGCCGCATGCTCGGCGATGTTCATCGCGAAACTGGTTTTCCCCATCGACGGCCGCCCGGCGACGATTACGAGGTCGCCCCGCTGTAGACCCGAAGTGAGCTCGTCGAGCTGGCTGAAGCCCGTCGACACACCGGTGATGTGGATATCCGAATGGAACAGCTCGTCCATGCGGTCGACGGCGCGGGTCAGGAGGTCTTTCAGAGGCTCGAAAATCTTGCGGGCACGCGTGCCGCGTTCGGCGATTTCGAACACGCGCTTCTCGGCGTGCTCGACAAGGTCGCCGGCGCTACGGCCGTCCGGCGTGAACGCGGAGTCCGCGATTTCGCCGCCGATCGTGATGAGCTGCCGGAGCATCGCGCGCTCACGGACGATGTCGGCGTACGCCTTGATGTTCGCTGCGCTCGGCGTGTCTTGCGCGAGGGTCGCGAGATACGCGAGTCCACCGGCTTGGTTCAACGAATCGTTACGCTCGAGCCATTCGGACACGGTGACCGCGTCGAACGGGTCGCTGCGCTCGGCGAGCGCATGAATGGCGCGGAATATCTGGCGGTGTTCGTTGCGGTAGAAGTCTTGGTCGGCAACGCGGTCCGCGACCTGATCCCAAGTCGCGTTGTCGAGCATCAACCCACCGAGCACGGCCTGCTCGGCTTCAATCGAGTGCGGCGGCACCTTGACGGATTCAAGACCGTCTCGGTGCGCCATTTCCGGTATTCCTGTTGCCGCCATCGAGCCCCCGACAACCGGCCCTGGCCGGTCTTATTCTTCGCCGACGACGATGACCTTGAAGTCGACGTTGACGTCGGTATGCAAATGCAGAATCACTTCGTGCTCACCGACCGTGCGGAGCGGACCGTCCGGTAGACGGACTTCGCCACGTTCCACTTCAACGCCCTGTGCCGCGAGCGCTTCGGCGATGTCGACGGTGCCGACGGAGCCGAACAGACGACCCTCTTCACCGACCTTCGCGGTAATCGTAACACTACCACCGAGGCGGCCAATATGGTCGGCGCGCGACACAGCAGCGCCGAGTTCATCGGCGGCCTTTTTCTCGAGTTCGGCGCGGCGCGCCTCGAACTGCGCGAGGTTTTCGGCGGTCGCGGCGGTCGCCTTGCCGGTCGGAATCAGGAAGTTACGGCCGTAGCCGTTCTTGACCTTCACCTTGTCGCCGATATCGCCGAGGTTCTCAACTCTTGCCAGTAAAATAACTTCCATAATGCCCTCGTTATGTTGGGGCGCGAAAGCGCCGCCGAAAATCCACCCAGTAATCCACAAATCCCATGACTGCCAGCATCGCGAGCATGTGCGGTGGCAGCACCGTCGCCAATACATAAGGCGGCACCAACCACGCCCAGTGTAGGCCCGCACCCGCGACGACACCGTGCATCACCGCGACGCCTTGCACCGAAAACACCACCACCAGCACCAGCGCCAGGTTCACGGCCAGTGGTTGGTTGGTCAGCGCACTCGCGATGAACACGATGCCGCCGATCACCACCGCCGGGAGGCTGAGCTTCAGCGCGTGAAACTCGGTGCGAAAACCGCCCGGATTCACCAGCGCCGCCTGCGCCCAACGCGCGAGTGCGACCGTTACAAAATGGCCAACCGCCCAGAATGCCGCAGCGAGCCCCGTCATCAAGGCCGCCATCGCGGGCAGCGCGGGCAATAACTGCTCGCGGTTGTAATTAATGCCCGCCTGGTCCATCAGCGGCAGCAACTGCTCGCGGATGATCTGTTCCCATACCGCTGCCGGGTCGCCGGCCGCCGCGAATATCCCGACGACCGCGCCGCAACCAAAAATCCCCGCGAGCGCCAACACTCGGGCCTGCGACGAGCTCACGCGCAACACCGTCGCCATCACGAGCACCGGTATCCAGGTAATCAACACCACCCCGCCAACGGCCAACAGACTGCCGCTGAGCAGCGCATGTAACACGGCCATCCCCGTGCCGGCGATTGCAGCGACCGTCAGCCCCTCGAGGGGCCCGTGCCGCAACACCACCAGCGCGAGAATCGCGGCGGCCACGATGCCGGTCAACGGCAGCACGGCCAATACCAGCACCATGCCCGCGGCGCGCCAGCGCGAGGCCATTAGCCAGGCCAGCGCGGCGTTCAACGCAACGCGCCCTTAGTGCGAGTCGCTGTAAGGCAGCAACGCGAGGAAGCGCGCACGCTTCACCGCCGTCGCGAGCTGGCGCTGGTAGCGCGCCTTTGTGCCCGTGATGCGGCTCGGCACAATCTTGCCGGTCTCGGTAACGTAATTCTTCAAGGTCGCGAGATCCTTGTAATCGATCTCGACGGTGCCTTCTGCGGTGAAGCGGCAGAACTTTCTACGACGGAAAAATCGTGACATGTGTGTGCTCCCGGCGGCTTACGCCGCGTCCTCGTCGTTGGTGTCGTCGTCGTCATCGTCGCCGATGTCGTCGTCGGAATCATCGCGGCGCGGACGCTCGTCCTTGTCGTCGCCGGACTTCGCGAGGAATGACGGCTCGGTCTCGGCCGCGTTGCGTGCGATCACGAGGTTGCGCAGCACCGCGTCGTTGAAGCGGAACGCGGACTGCAGTTCGTCCAGCGCTTCCTGCGAACATTCGATGTTCATCAGGACATAGTGCGCCTTGTGGACTTTCTGGATCGGGTACGCAAGCTGGCGGCGGCCCCAGTCTTCGAGCCGGTGGATCTTGCCGTCGGTGGATTCGATCATCGAGCGGTAGCGCTCGAGCATCGCATTGACCTGGTCGCTCTGAT
>CAYODZ010000067.1:0-15985 GCA_964402835.1 uncultured Gammaproteobacteria bacterium
GCACCGATGGTGACCGTGCCGTCGTCGTTGATGTCGATGGTGGCGCCCGTCTCTTCGGTGATCGAACGAATGACTGAACCGCCCTTGCCGATGACGTCGCGGATCTTCTCTGGGTCGATCTTCATCGTGATGATGCGCGGCGCCCAATCGGACATCTGTTCGCGGTGCGTCGGCAGCGCCTCGTTCATCTTGCCGAGGATGAACGCACGACCATCGCTGGCCTGCGCGAGCGCCTTCTGCATGATTTCGCGCGTGATGCCCTGGATCTTGATGTCCATCTGCAGCGCGGTGATGCCGTTTTTCGTGCCGGCGACCTTGAAGTCCATGTCGCCGAGGTGATCCTCGTCGCCGAGGATGTCCGACAGGACCGCATGACGGTCGCCGTCGAGCACGAGGCCCATCGCAATACCTGCAACTGGTGCCTTGATCGGCACGCCTGCGTCCATCAATGCAAGGCTGGTGCCGCAGACCGACGCCATCGAGCTCGAGCCGTTCGACTCGGTGATCTCGGAGACGACGCGGAGCACGTACGGGAACTCTTCGATCGTCGGCATCACAGCCATGATGCCGCGCTTGGCGAGCTTGCCGTGGCCGATTTCGCGACGCTTCGGCGAACCGACCATGCCGGTCTCGCCCGTGCAATACGGCGGGAAGTTGTAATGCAGCATGAACGGCTCGCGGTACGTGCCCTCGATCGCGTCGATGATCTGCGCATCGCGGGTCGTGCCGAGGGTCGCGGTCACGATCGCCTGCGTCTCGCCACGCGTGAACAGCGCGGAGCCGTGGACGCGCGGCAATACGCCGGCCTTCACGGTGATCGGACGCACGGTCTTGGTGTCGCGGCCGTCAATACGTGGCTGCCCTTCGAGCACGCGGTTGCGGACGATTTTCTTCTCGAGCGCGCCGAACGCGCCCTTGACCTGATCCTCGCTCCACTGCGGCGCGTCGACGCCGGTCACGAGCTTCTCGACCAGCGCGGCCTTGAGGTCGGACAGACGCTGCGTGCGCTCCTGCTTATCGGTGATCTGGTACGCGGCGGTGATGTCATCGGTCGCAGGCGCAACGGCTTGCTCAAGCGCGTCGTCTTTTGCAGGTGCCTGCCAGTCCCACTGCTCCGGCTTCACTTCGGCAACGAGTTCGTTGATCGCCTTGATCGCGGCCTGCATCTGCTCATGGCCGTACATCACGGCGCCGAGCATCACCTCTTCGGAGAGTTCTTTTGCCTGCGACTCGACCATCAGTACGGCGGCGTCGGTGCCGGCGACGACGAGGTCGAGCTCAGAGGTCTCGAGTTCGGTCGCGGTCGGGTTCAGGAGGTAATCGCCATTGGCGTAACCCACGCGCGCGGCGCCGATCGGGCCGGCGAATGGCATACCGGACAGCGCGAGCGCGGCGGACGCACCCAGCAATGACGGAATGTCGGAATCGATTTCAGGGTCGACCGACAGCACCGTCGCGACGACCTGCACTTCGTTCTTGAACCCTTTCGGGAACAACGGGCGAACCGGGCGATCGATTAGGCGGCTGGTCAGCGTCTCCTTCTCGCTCGGGCGACCCTCGCGGCGGAAGAATCCACCCGGGATACGGCCGGCGGCGTAGGTACGCTCCTGGTAATTAACGGTCAGCGGGAAGAAATCCATTCCCGGCTTTTCTTTCTTGCGGCCAACCGCGGTGACGAGCACCACGGTGTCGGACATGCGGACGATGACGGCGGCGGATGCCTGACGGGCAATTTCGCCGGTCTCAAGCGTGACGGTATGCTTCCCGTACGGGAACGACTTCTTGAAGGGTCCCATGACGATCAGCGACGCAGGCCAAGACGGGAAATCACGTCCTGGTAGCTCTTCTGATCGGTCTTCTTCAGGTAATCGAGCAGCTTGCGGCGCTGGTTAACCATCATCAGCAACCCACGACGCGAGTGGTGATCCTTCTTGTGCGACGCGAAGTGGCCGGTGAGGCTCTCAATTCGCTTCGACAACAGCGCGATTTGGACTTCCGGCGATCCGGTGTCCGCGGCCTGGCGCTGAAAGTCTTTGATGATTCCGGCCTTTTCGTTCGTCTGCAACGACATCTATTTTCTCCGTTAATTTAAGCCGCGTATTCTACCCGCGACGACACTGATTTCACAACAAAAACCTATCGCTAAGCTGTCCGGATGAGCCGCTTGGGGGCGACCCGCCCATCGTCCTGCACGCTGCCGATCCCCAAGAACCGTCCGCCCGGGCCGTAAAGCCGCAACATCCGGTCCAGCGGGGCCTTCGGCGTCATCACCGCCTGCCCCCGGAGCAGGAAATACGCGGCATCCGCACCGAGCTCGACCTTGGGCCAATCCGCGAGCGCGGCATCGACGGGCAGCAGCAGCGCATCCAAGGCCGCATCGCCGCCGTCCGCGAACGCGCTTTCCAGCGCCTCGAGGCGATGCACGCCGCTCACCAGCGTGAACGGGTCCGCGGCCGTGCGCCTCAGCCAGGCGACGTGGGCGGCGCTCCCCAACGAGCGACCCAGGTCCTCGACCAGCGTCCGGACATAGGTCCCTTTCGAGCACCGCACGCTGAGCGTCAGTGTCGCGGCATCGCTCCAGCCGAGGGCCGTGAGCTCATAAATCGTTACCGGGCGCGGTGGCCGTTCGACCACCTCGCCCGCGCGCGCCAGCTTGTAGAGCCGCTGGCCGTCATGTTTCAGCGCCGAGTACATCGGCGGTACCTGCTCGATGTCGCCCCGTAAACCCGCGAGCGCGCGCTCAATCACCGCCGGGTCATGGTCGGGCAGCGGCCGCTCCTCGATGACCTCGCCGTCGGCGTCGGCGGTATCCGTGCGCGCGCCGAAGCGGCAACCGACCTCGTAGGCCTTGTCCGCGTCCAGCAAGAAGCCAGACATCTTCGTTGCCTCCCCGAGGCAAAGCGGCAACAAGCCGCTCGCGAGTGGGTCGAGGCTGCCGGTGTGCCCCGCTTTCTCGGCGCGGTACAGCCGCTTCACGCGTTGGAGCGCGCCGTTCGAGGTCAGCCCGACCGGTTTGTCGAGCAGCAGCACGCCATCCACCCGCCGCCGCACGACTTTCGGCCGGCTCACTGTTCCTCGTCGGAGCCGCGGGCGCGGTCAGCCGCACGCGCCTTGTTAATCAACGCGTCCATGTGCGCGCCGTGCTCGGGCACGCGGTCGTATTCGAACTTGAGTTCAGGAACGGTGCGCGTTTTCATGCGTTGCGCGAGTTCGCGCCGTAGGAACCCCGCGGCGCCGTTCAGCACTTTCGCGATGACTTTAGGATCGGCGTCCTGCGCGAGTGACGCGAAGTACACTTTCGCGTGCGCAAGATCGCGCGCGACCTCGACCTCGGTGATCGTGACGAGCGCGACGCGCGGGTCTTTCATCTCGTCACGCACGAGCTCCGCGAGTTCGCGCTGAATCTGGTCGCCGACCCGCCGGCTGCGCGGATACTCCTGGGGCATTACAGAGTCCGCCGAACCTCGGTGCGCTCGAACGCCTCGATCTGGTCACCCGCGCGCACATCGGTGTAGTTCTTCACGCCGATACCGCACTCGGTGCCCGCCTCGACCTTGTTCACGTCGTCCTTGAAGCGGCGCAGCGACTCGAGTTCGCCTTCGAAGATCACGATGTTGTCGCGCAGCACGCGAATCGGCGCGCCGCGCTTGACGGTGCCTTCGGTCACGAGACAACCCGCAATCTGGCCGAACTTCGGTGAGCTGAACACCTCACGCACCTGCGCGGTGCCGATGATCGTTTCGCGAATTTCCGGCGCCAACATGCCAGAGACCGCGCGCTTCACTTCGTCGATCGCATCGTAAATGACGCTGTAGTAATGCAGGTCGAGGCCGTGCTCGGCGATGATGCGCTTTGCGCCCGCGTCTGCGCGCACGTTGAAGCCGATGAGTACGGCGTTGGATGCCTGCGCGAGGTTGGCATCGGACTCGGTGATGCCGCCCACGCCGCTCGACACGATCTTGACCTTCACTTCCTCACCGGAAATCTGCGACAGCGCATCGCGCAGCGCCTCGGCCGAACCTTGAACGTCGGCCTTCACCAGCAGGTTCAGCGCCTTGCTGTCGGCTTCGCCCATCTGTGCGAACACGTCTTCGAGCTTGACCGACTGCGACGCCATCTTGATGTCGCGGTGCTTGCCCTGGCGGTGCAACGCGACTTCGCGCGCCTTGCGCTCGTCGGCGACGACAATCGCTTGCTCGCCCGCGCCCGGCGTACCGGACAGACCGAGGACCTGCGCTGGCATCGACGGGCCCGCGGCATCAATTGACTTGCCGGCTTCGTCGAACATCGCCTTCACGCGGCCGTATTCGGCGCCCGCGAGCAGCATGTCGCCTTTCTTCAGCGTGCCGTTCTGCACGAGCACGGTCGCGACCGGACCACGGCCCTTGTCGAGCGTCGACTCAATGACGATGCCCGACGCCGGCATTTTCGGCGCGGCCTTGAGTTCGAGCACTTCTGCCTGCAACAGGATCGCGTCGAGCAGTTCGTCGATGCCGGCGCCGGTGTGCGCGGAGACGTTAACGAACTGCACGTCGCCGCCCCAATCATCGGGCACGACTTCTTGCTTCACGAGTTCGTTCTTCACCCGGTCTGCGTCGGCTTCTGGCTTGTCGATCTTGTTGATCGCGACAATCATCGGCACTTCCGCAGCACGCGAGTGCTGAATTGCTTCGATGGTTTGCGGCATGACACCGTCGTCAGCAGCGACGACGATGATGACGACGTCGGTAACCTGGGCGCCGCGCGCGCGCATCGCGGTGAACGCCGCGTGGCCCGGGGTATCGAGGAACGTGATCAAGCCCTTCTCGTGCTTAACGTGGTACGCGCCAATGTGCTGCGTGATGCCACCGGCCTCGCCCGCTGCGACACGCGTCGTGCGGATGTGGTCGAGCAACGAGGTCTTGCCGTGATCGACGTGACCCATGATGGTGACGACCGGCGGGCGCGAGACCTGCTCGACGTTCTCGCCATCGGCGCCAAGCGCCATCACCTGGTCTTCCAGGTCGGTGTCCTTCATAGCCTTGGCTTTATGGCCCAGCTCTTCGACCACGAGCATCGCGGTGTCTTGGTCGATGACCTGGTTGATGGTGGCCATCATGCCCATGCCCATCATTGCCTTGATCAGGTCGGTCGCCTTCACGGCCATCTTCTGGGCGAGTTCGCCGACCGTAATCGTCTCGGGCACGGCGACTTCGCGCACGACCGGCGCGGTCGGGCGTTCGAAGCCGTGCTGGCCATCGACGCGGACTGGACCACTGCGGGTGCGCGTCTTCTTCTTGCGCTTGCCGCTCTTATCGGAGGCGACGTGCAGTTCCTTACGGCCGTAGCGCGTCGGGCGCTCGTCGTCCCGCTTTGCAGGCTTCGCCGGCGCAGGTGCCGCAGCGGGCTTCTTGGCTTCGGTGCGCTTACGGGCGGGCTCGGCGGCGGCTCGGCGCGCTTCGTCTTCGGCTTGCTTGCGCGCGTCTTCCTCGGCCTTCGCTTTCGCGGTGGCTTCTTCCTGTGCGCGCTTCGCTGCGTCGGCTTTCGCTTCGCGGGCTTCCTTCTCGGCACGGACCTTCGCTTCCTCGGCCTCGCGCGCTTCGCGTTCCTCGTCGAGGCGCTTCTGCTCTTCCTCGATGACGGCCGTGCGCTTCACATAGGTGCGCTTCTTACGGACCTCGACGCTGACGGTCTTGTTCTGGCGGCCGATGCCACCGGCGACCTTGATCTCGCTGGTCGTCTTACGCTTCAGCGTGATCTTCTTGCCGTCGTTGTCACCGGAAGGCGCGTGCGACTTGCGCAGGTAGGCGAGCAGGAGCCCCTTCTCTTCGTCGTTGATCGACGAGTCGGGGGTCTTCCCGGCAACGCCGGCTTCGGCCAGCTGCTCCAGCAGCCGACTGACGTCGGTCTTCACCACATCTGCGAGTTGTTTGACGCTTACTTCCGCCATAGTGCTGCTCCCAATATTTATTGCTCTGTCGCCTCGGCGAACCACGGTGCGCGCGCTGTCATAATCAGCTCGGCCGCTCGCTCGGCGGACATGCCGTCGATTTCCAGCAGGTCGTCGACCGCCTGGTCCGCTAGGTCTTCCATACTCTTGATGCCGCGCAACGCGAGTTCGCCTGCGAGCTCGACGTCCATGCCTTCCATGTTGATCAGGTCGTCCTCGGGCTGACCCTCGGACAACTTCTCTTCGGTCGCAATTGCGCGGGTCAACAGCGCATCGCGCGCACGAGTCCGAAGCTCTTCGACGATCTCTTCGTCGAATTCCTCGATGTTCATCATTTCTGAGGTCGGCACATAGGCGACTTCCTCAATGCTCGAGAACCCTTCCTGGACAAGGATCGCCGCGACTTCCTCGTCGACGTCGAGCTGCTCATGGAACATCTGCTGCAGCGTCTTCATCTCGGCTTCGGAACGCTCCTCGGCCTGTGCCGCGGTCATCACGTTCAGTTCCCAGCCCGAGAGTTCCGATGCGAGACGCACGTTCTGGCCGCCGCGGCCGATGGCCTGCGACAGCTTGTCTTCCGCAACCGCGATGTCCATCGAATGCGCGTCTTCGTCGACGACAATCGACTCGACTTCAGCCGGCGACATCGCGTTGATGACGAACTGCGCCGGGTTTGCGTCCCACAGGATGATGTCGATGCGCTCGCCCGCGAGCTCGTTCGACACGGTCTGCACACGCGAACCCCGCATACCGACGCACGCACCGACCGGGTCGATGCGCTGGTCTTTCGTGCGGACGGCGATCTTCGCGCGCACGCCTGGGTCACGCGCGGCGCCCATGATTTCGATCAGGCCCTGGCCGACTTCCGGCACTTCGAGCTTGAACAGCTCGACGAGGAACTCGGGGCTCGTGCGCGACACGAACAGCTGCGGGCCACGGGGCTCGGGCCGCACTTCACGCAGGAAGCCGCGAACGCGGTCGTTCTGGCGGACCGGCTCGCGCGGGATGACATCCTCGCGTGCGACTTTCGCTTCGGCGTTGTTGCCGAGGTCGAGGATGATCTCGCCGCGCTCGACGCGCTTCACAACGCCGGTGATCAGCTGGCCGACGCGGTCCTGGTACGCCTCGACGACCTGCGCGCGCTCGGCGTCGCGAACTTTCTGCACGATGATCTGCTTCGCGGCCTGCGCGGCGATACGACCGAAGTCGGCGTTCGGCATCGGCTCTTCGATGTACGCGCCCTCCTCGATATCCGGGTAGTCATCGCGCGCATCGGACAGGCAGAGATTCGCCTCCGGGATGAACTCGTCGGCGTCGTCGGCGACGACCTGCCACCGGCGGAACGTTTCGTATTCGCCCGTGTCGCGGTCGATCTGCACGCGCGTGTCGATCTCACCGCCGTGCTTTTTCTTCGCCGCGTGCGCGAGCGCCGCTTCGATCGCTTCAAAAATGATTTCGCGATCGACGCCTTTCTCGTTGGCGACACCATCGGCAACCATCAAAATTTCTTTATTCATCACCGCAATCTCCAAGCCATCAGGCTCATGCGTCCGGCGCCAGTGACGCCCGTTCGACCAAGTCGAGCGGGATTTCCCGCTCCTCGCCATCCACTTCCAGCTGCAGCGTGGTGTCATCCACCGCGCGCAACATACCTTTAAACCGGCGCTGCCCTTCAATCGGCCGCACCGTCTGCACCTTCACCTTCTCGCCGGCGAAGCGCCGGTAATGCTCGAGCGTCCGCAGCGGGCGATTCAGCCCCGGCGACGACACTTCGAGGTCGTAGGCACCCGGTATCGGGTCCTCGACGTCGAGGAGCGAACTCACCCGGCGGCTCACTTTCGCGCAGTCTTCGAGCCCGACACCGTCCGCGGCGTCGATGTAAACCCGCAGCAGGCCGTTGTGGCCGCGCGGCTTGTACTCAAGCTCGACCAGCTCATAGCCGATCGTCCCGAGTTCCGGCTCGAGGAGCGCGATCAGCTTGTCCCGCAGATCCGTCGCCATAAACGCCTCGAAAAAAAATGGGCCATTACGGCCCGATCCTGCATAAAAAAGCCCCGATACTCGGGGCTGCTTTAACACAACAAACTAGTTGGTAGCGGGGGCAGGATTTGAACCTGCGACCTTCGGGTTATGAGCCCGACGAGCTGCCAGACTGCTCCACCCCGCACCCGAGAGCCAGAGATTCTAATGCCGAAGCCCTTTTATTTCAAGGCCCGCCACCGAACTTCCTCCAGAAACCCTTGAAATCGTGGGCCCCGAAGGGACGCATGGGACGCATGGGGTCAGGCACCAACGGGACAGGTGACAGGTGGCAGCGGCGCCTTCGCGCCGCGAAAAATTAGAGGTAGGACCCTTCGGAGTCTGACCCCGAAGGTCAGATGCTAGGCGATGAAGATGGCGGTGCAGAGGCTCAGAAGCGCGCCGGGGAACAGGCCGAGGCCGATGACGGCGAGGCCGTTCGCACTCATCGCCCACTTGAGGTCGAGGCCGGCCGCGAGCGGCTGGGTGTCTTCGGCGTCGTCGAAGTACATGAGCTTGATCACGCGCAGGTAGTAGTACGCGCCGATGATCGAGAACGCGACCGCGACGACCGCAAGCCACGCCATGTCGACGTCGATGACGGCCGCGAGCACCCACAGCTTCGCCCAGAAGCCGAGCATCGGCGGCAGTCCTGCCATCGATGCCATCAGGATCAGCATCACAAACGCGAACCATGGGCTGCGTGCGTTGAGGCCCTTGAAGTCGTCGAGCCGGTCGGCCTCAAAGCCGTCGCGCGTCAGGAGCAGAATCATCGCGAAGCCACCCGCCGCCATCAATGCGTACACGAGCGCGTAGAACATCGCCGATGCGTAGCCATCCGCCGTGCCGGCGAGCACACCGAGCAGCAGGAAGCCGATGTGCGAGATGGTCGAGTACGCGAGCATGCGTTTGATGTTGGTCTGCGCGATGGCGACGATGTTGCCGATCGCGAGTGACAGCACCGCCAGAATGACGAGCAGTGACTGCCAGTCTGGGTGCAGCGGTCCGAGCCCGTCGACGAGCATGCGCATCACGAGCGCGAACGCGGCGATCTTCGGCGCGGTACCGACCCACAACGTCATCGCGGTCGGCGCGCCGTGGTACACGTCCGGCACCCACATGTGGAACGGTACGGCACCGAGCTTGAAGGTCAGGCCGACCACCACGAACACGAGCGCAAGCAACAACGGCGCACGCATCACCTCGTCGCCAGCAACTGCCGCAGACACAGTCGCGAGGTCGAGCGAACCCGTGATGCCGTAGAACAGCGACATGCCGTAGAGCAGCAAGCCCGACGCGATCGCGCCGAGGATGAAGTACTTCATCGCGGCTTCCGACGCGACCGGCGAATCGCGGTCGAGCGCGACCATCGCGTACAGCGACAGCGACAGAAGCTCGAGGCCGAGATAGACCGTTACAAAGTTGCCGGCCGAGATCATCACCAGCATGCCGAGTACGGAGAACAGCGCGAGCGAGCTGTACTCAACCGTCAGGAGCCCGCGCGCGGCCAGGTATTGGCGAGAGCAGACGAGGACGAAGCCGCTGACGATCAGCGCACCGAGTTTCAGCACCGCACCCATTTCGTCGTGCACGAACGCGCCCGAGAAGGTCGCATCGCGCGCTTCAGGATAGCCCCAGACGACGAGCGCGGCCGTGACGGCGAGCGTGCCGAGCGCGAGCCACAGCGTCGTCGCGCGGCTGCGCGCATCGGTGAACAGACCAATCACGAGCACCAGACACCCGGCCGTCATCAGCCAGATCTCGGGAATCGCGGGCGCAAAATTGGGGATTGGGAATTCGTTCATGGCAGCTTCGACACGGTGATGTGGTTGAGCAGGTTGTCGACCGACGCCTGCATCACGTCAATCAGCGGCGCGGGATACAGACCCAGCGCGAGCGTGAAGAATGCGAGCGTGCCGAGCACGATCCACTCGCGGCCATCGAGGTCCTTCAGCGCCGCGACCTTATCGTTCGCGACCTCGCCGTACAACACACGCTTCACCATCCACAGCGTATAGGCGGCCGAGAGGATCAGCGTGAGGGCGGCGAGCGCCGCGTACCATGCGTTTGCCTGGAATGTCGCGAGGATGACCATGAACTCGCCGACGAAGCCCGACGTGCCCGGGAGACCCGAATTCGCCATCGCGAAGAACACGAACAGCGCCGCGAACGCGGGCATCGTGTTTGCGACACCGCCATAAGACGCAATCTCACGGCTGTGCACGCGGTCATACAGCACGCCGACGCACAGGAACAGCGCGGCGGAGATGAACCCGTGTGAAATCAGCTGCACGAGCGCGCCCTGCACGCCCATCGCGGCGGCCTGCCCTGCCCCGTCGTTCATCAGCGCGAACGCGATGAAGAAGCCGAGCGTCGCGAAGCCCATGTGCGCGACCGACGAATACGCGATCAGCTTCTTCATGTCGGTCTGCACGATCGCGACGAAACCGATGTACACCACCGCGATCAGCGACAGCGCAATCATCAGCGTGTCGAGTTCGGCGCTCGCGTCCGGCGCAATCGGCATACTGAAGCGCACGAACCCATACGCGCCGATTTTCAGCATGATCGCGGCCAGGATGACCGAGCCGCCGGTCGGCGCCTCGACGTGCGCGTCGGGCAACCAAGTGTGGACCGGCCACATCGGCACTTTGACCGCGAACGCCAGCAGGAACGCGACAAAGATCCAGATTTGCGCGGTCATGCCGATCGGCAAGTCGTGGAAGTCGAGGATCGCGAAGCTGCCCGACTGCAGGAAGAGCCAGATCAGCGCGACCAGCATGAACACGGAGCCGAAGAAGGTGTACAGGAAGAACTTGATGGTCGCGTAGATGCGCCGCGGCCCGCCCCAGATACCGATGATCAGGAACATCGGGATCAGCATCGCTTCCCAGAACACGTAGAACAGCGCGGCGTCGAGCGCGCTGAACACGCCAATCATCATGCCTTCCATGATCAGGAATGCCGCGAGGTACTGCGACTCCTTGCGCGTGATCAGCCCACGACCGGCGATCACGACGAGCACGGTCGAGAACGTGGTCAGCACGATCAACGGCATCGAGAAGCCGTCGACACCGAGGTGGTACCAGACGTTCCAATTCGCGATCCATGACACGCGCTCGCTGAACTGCATCGCGGCAGTGCCCGCGTCAAAGCCGGTCCACAGCGGAATGCTCGCGACGAAGGTCAATGCTGCGACGACGAGCGCGAGGTTGCGCGTGAGCGCGCCGCGGTCGCCGAGCGCGAGCAAGGCCGCTCCGCCCACGATCGGCAGCCAAATCAGAATCGACAGCAATGGTAGGCCGCTCATCGGAAGGTCACCCACGCGACGAGACCCACCACGCCGATGATCATCGTGAACGCATAGTGGTACAGGTAGCCGGTCTGCATGCGGCGCATCAACGCGGACAGCCGACCGACCAGCGCGGCGCTGCCGTTCACGAGCCAGCCGTCAATCACACCCTGATCACCGAAGCGGAACAATCCGCCCCCGAGCTTGCGGGAGCCGCCCGCGAACACGGCCTGGTTGAAGTCGTCAAAGCCATACTTGTTCAGCATGAAGCGATGCAGCGGCCCAAGTTTGCGCGCGGTGTTCTCGGCGATGTCCGGATGGCGTAGGTAGATGAACCACGCGGCGAGCACGCCGGCCGCGGCCAGCCACACCGGCGGGACCATCAGGCCGTGCACGATGAAGCCCCAAACGCCGGTGTAGGTCTCGCCGACCTGCGCGAGCACGTCATGCGCCGGCAACACGAAGATCGCGTCGCCGAAGAAATCACCGAACAGCATCGGGCCGACCCAGATGGCGCCGACGACGACCGACGGAATCGCGAGCAATACGAGCGGTAGCGTCACGACCCACGGCGACTCGTGCAGGTGGTCGCGCGTGTGGTCGTCCATACGCGGCTTGCCGTGGAACACAAGGAAGAACATGCGGAACGAGTAGAACGCGGTCACGAACACGCCGAGCAGCACCGCCCAGTACGCGACACCCGCAAACGGCAGCGACGAGGCGTGCGTCGCCTCGATGATCGCGTCCTTCGAGAAGAAGCCGGAGAAGCCCGGGAAGCCGATCAGCGCAAGCGAACCGATGAGCGCGGTCCAGTACGTCCACGGCATGTACTTCTTCAAGCCGCCCATGTGGCGGATGTCCTGCTGGTGGTGCATCGCGATGATGACCGAGCCCGCCGCGAGGAACAGCAGCGCCTTGAAGAATGCGTGCGTGACGAGGTGGAAGATGCCGGCCGCGTACGCGGACACGCCGAGCGCGACGAACATGTAGCCGAGCTGCGACAGCGTCGAGTACGCGACAACGCGCTTGATGTCGTTCTGCACGATGCCGAGCAGCCCCATGAAGAACGCGGTGAACGCGCCGACCAGCATCACGACGGTGAGCGCGGTCTCGGACAGCTCGAACAGTGGCGACATGCGCGCGACCATGAAGATACCGGCCGTGACCATCGTCGCGGCGTGAATCAACGCGGAGATCGGCGTCGGACCTTCCATCGAGTCGGGCAGCCACACGTGCAGCGGCGCCTGCGCGGACTTGCCCATCGCGCCGACGAACAGCAGCAGGCAGATGGTCGTGACCGCGGCGCCCGCGAGCCCCGGCGCGGCTTCGAACACTTCGACATAATCCAGGCTGCCCGCGTACATCAGTACCGCGGCGACGCCGAGCAGGAAGCCGAAGTCGCCGACGCGGTTCACGAGAAACGCCTTCAGGTTCGCGAAAATCGCGCTCTCGCGCTTGTACCAAAAACCGATTAGGAGGTACGAGACGAGGCCGACCGCTTCCCAGCCGAAGAACAGCTGCAGGAAGTTGTTCGACATCACGAGCATCAGCATCGCGAAAGTGAACAGCGAGATGTACGAGAAGAAGCGCACGTAGCCCGGGTCGTCGCGCATGTAGCCGATCGTGTACACGTGGACCATCAACGACACGAACGTGACGACGACCATCATGATTGCGGTGAGGCTGTCCACGAGGAAGCCGATTTCCATCTCAAGGCCGCCGACCACCATCCAGGTATAGACACTGAGGTTATCGACGTTGCCTTCGATGACCGCGTGCTTGAACACGACGCACGACAGCACGAACGCGGCGCCGACGGCAAGGATGGTCATCGAGTGCGCGGCGGTGCGACCGACCCAACGCTGGCCGAGGCCAGCGATCGCGGCGGCGACGAGCGGGAGCAGGACGATGGCGAGGTACAAGGTCTTCATCCGCGCATCTCATCCATGTCTTCGACGTTGATGCTCGCGCGGTTGCGGAATAGCACGACGAGCAGCGCGAGGCCGATTGCGGCCTCGGCCGCGGCGACGGTCAGGATGAAGAACACGAACACCTGGCCCCCGAGGTCACCGAGGAACGCCGAAAACGCGACGAAATTGATGTTCACGGCGAGCAGCATCAGCTCCACGCACATCAGGAGCACGATTACATTGCGCCGGTTCAGGAACATGCCGGCGACCGAGATACTGAACAGGATGCCGCTCAGAACCAAATAATGGGTCAACCCGATCACTGGTCGCTCCCCTGCCGCTTCTCGCTCGCCATCGAGACGAGGCGCACGCGGTCCCCGCGCTTGACTTGGACCTGGCGAGCCGGATTCTGGTGGCGCGTGTTCGGGCGCTTGCGCAGCGTCAGCGCAATCGCCGCGACGATCGCGACGAGCAGAATCATCGCGGCGAGCTCGAACGGGTACACGTATTCGGTGAACAGCAGGATGCCGAGCTCGGTCGTGTTCGAATGGTCGGCCGGTAGGTCGCCGGGCCGCGGGAACGCGTCAAGCCCGAAATGCTTTGGTCCGACCACCATGATGATTTGCGCGGCCATCACCGCCGCAACGAGCAGGCCGAGTGGCAGGTACTTCATGAAGCCGGCCCGTAGCGCACTCGCGTCGAGGTCGAGCATCATGACCACGAACAGGAACAGCACCATGACCGCGCCGACGTACACGAGCACCAGTACGATTGCGAGGAACTCGGCTTGCAACAATAGCCAAAGGACCGCGGTCGCGAAAAAGGTCAGCACCAGCAGCAGCACCGAATGAACCGGGTTGCGCGCGCTGATCACGCCGACGGCGCCCGCCACGGTGATCGCCGCAAACAGGTAGAACAGGACAGTCTCGACGCTCATCGGTACTTTGCGTCCTCGCGCCGGTCGGCCGCGATCTGGGCCTCGTACTTGTCGCCGATCGCAAGCAGCTTTTCCTTATTCATGATCTGTTCGCCGCGATTCTCGAAGTGGTACTCATGCACACGCGTCTCGACGATCGAGTCGACCGGGCACGATTCTTCGCAGAAGCCGCAGTAGATGCATTTGAACAAGTCGATTTCATAGCGCGTCGTGCGGCGGCTGCCATCATCGCGCGGCTCGGATTCGATGGTGATGGCGAGTGCTGGACACACCGCTTCGCACAGCTTGCACGCGATGCAGCGCTCCTCGCCATTCGAGTAGCGGCGCAGCGCATGCAGGCCCCGGAAACGCGGAGACATCGGCGTCTTCTCTTCCGGGTACATGATGGTCGTCTTCTTCCGGAAGAAGTGCTTGAGGGTCAGCCACAGGCCGCCCAGCAGTTCGGTCAGGAGCAGGCTCTTGAAGATGTTTCTCATGAGAACCACGGCCCCCAGCCGAAGTAAATCGCGATGCCCTCGAGGAAAATCCAGACGATCGTGATGGGAATGAACACCTTCCACCCGAGGCGCATGATCTGGTCGTAGCGGTAACGCGGGAAGGTCGCGCGGAACCACAGGTAGCAGAATGCGAAGAAGCCGGCCTTCAGCAGCAACCAGAGGGTACCCGGCACCATTTCTGCCCACTCGCCGATGACGGGGATGCCCTCGAACGGCGACAACCAGCCGCCCAGGAACAGCAGCGCGGCCAGGAACGAGATCAGGATCATCTGCATGTACTCGGCGAGGAAGAACGACGCGAACGTCGCCCCAGAGTACTCGACGTGGAAGCCGGCGACGATTTCCGACTCGCCCTCGGCGACGTCGAACGGCGCGCGGTTCGTCTCCGCGACGCCCGAGATGAAATAAATCACGAACAGCGGCAACAGCGGTAGCCAATACCAGTGGAAGATACTTCCGCGCTGCGCCTCGACGATCGCGCCGAGGTTCAGGCTGCCCGCCGCCATCACGACGCCGACCAGCGCAAAACCCATCGCGATTTCGTACGCGACGATTTGCGCGGCCGAGCGCATCGCGCCGAGCATCGCGTATTTCGAGTTCGACGCCCAACCCGCCATGATGACGCCGTACACCGTCATCGAAGTTAGCGCGAGGATGTACAGCAGCGCCGCATTCACGTCACCGAGCACGGCCTCGGCTTCGAACGGCAACACCGCCCACGCGGCAAACGCCGGTGCGATCGCGAGCAACGGCGCGATCAGGTACAGCGTCTTGTTCGACTGCGTCGGGACGACGATTTCTTTCAAAAACAGCTTCAGCACGTCGGCGAACGGCTGGAACAAACCGAGAGGGCCGACGCGATTCGGACCAATGCGCGTTTGCATCGCGCCGATCACGCGGCGCTCGGCATAGGTGAACATCGCCACGGCGATGGTCAGCGAGACCATCAACGGCGCGATCATCATCGCGTACTGCAGCCAGCGCGGCAGCATTTCCCAATAGCCGGTCACGGTCTCGATCACGTGGGTGCGGCCTCCACGGTCACCGGCCCTGCGGCCAAGCCGAGGCGCGTCGCGACGTGCGTGCCGAGCGGCAGCCATACGGTGCCGGGTGTCATGCCGTCATCGACGCGCAGCGTGAACACCGCGCGGCCTTCGCCAGCGCGGATGAACACCGCGTCGCCGTCCTTGACGCCGAGTGACGCGGCGGTGTCGGGGTGCAGTCGCGTGAACTGGTCGGCCTGCGCGTCCCTCGTCAGCTGCAACGCACCCGCGCGGCGGACGATCATGTCGCTGCCATAGGTGGCGAAGCCTGGCACCGCTTCCAATTCATTTTCGCGGCGCGAAGGCGCCGCACCTAGATTTGAATTGGCAGTCGTGGGAGCGGCGCCTTCGCGCCGCG
>CAYODZ010000068.1:0-6801 GCA_964402835.1 uncultured Gammaproteobacteria bacterium
ACCATGGTCCAGCGCGGAATGCAGGGCGGACTGGGATGTAACGTCGGGGGCGAGCATTTCACCGAAGCGGAAAAACTCGGCCAGCCGGTCGCGGACGAGCACATACACGAGCATGCGACGTGTTTCAACATCAAGGATCGCGGGCTTGTCGTCATCAACTCCTGCGGGCACGCCGGTATTCTCAACTCCATACGGCAGGCAATGGAGGTGTCGGGCGTGAAGAAACTCCACGCGATCGTGGGCGGATTTCATCTCGCGCCGGCGAAGGAAGACTACGTGAGGGACGTCGTTGCGCAGCTCAAGGCCTTTGATCCGGATGTCGTAATTCCGATGCACTGTTCCGGCACGAATTTCGTGCAGGAGGTGCAGCGGCAGATGCCGGACCGCCTCGCACTTTCGACGACCGGTCGCGAGTTTATCTTCGGGACGTAGCATCGTGGCCCTGTGGGGCGGCACACGCGCGCTCGCTGCCGGCTTCGCCATTGTCCTGCTTGCGGCCGCAGGCGCGGCGGCGTGGCGAGCAAATTCACACGTTGAAGTAGACCATGAGGCGCTGCGCAAGGCGCGCCTCATGGAGGACGTCATGTTCGGCAGGGCCGCGCTCGGCGGCCCTTTCTCGCTGACCGACCATCACGGACGGCGGCGCAGCCTTGCAGAGTGGCGCGGTAAGATCGTAGTGCTGTATTTCGGCTACATGTTCTGCCCGGACGTGTGTCCTACGGACCTGGTTGCCATTGCGAGCATGATGACGGCGCTGGGTCCCGAGAGCGCTCACGTCGTTCCGCTGTTCGTAACGCTCGATCCCGAGCGTGACACGATCGAACAGCTGAGGTTGTATGTCCCGCACTTTCATTCTCGCCTGATCGGACTCACCGGCACGCCGGAAGAAGTCGCGAAGGTCGCGGCGCTCTACAAGATCTACTTCAAGAAAGTGGCTGCGCGTGAAGGGCCGCACTATCTGCTCGAGCATAGCGCGTATATTTACGTGCTCGACGAGCACGGCCAACACTACGAAACCTTTCCAGCAGGGACCTCGCCGCAGCGGCTGACTACGCTCCTTCGGGATCTGGTGCGCCGAATGACTGCCGCCTCGTAGAGCGCCGCACGTGAGCGAATAGCTCACCGCGCTCGGCTCTCACGTGGTCGGGGCGCACGCCCGAGGCGTTCAGCTCACATATCCGATGACCATGCTCGTGTCGATGGTGCAGTAAGAGAAAAACGGCGGCTGTCCATTATGTTGACCGGTCACCAGAGCCACGCCTAGTCTTGCGTCGTGAAGCCCGATACCGAACACGGCTCCGCAGGACTGCGTCGTCGCGCTTTTCTGCGCTGCATCGCAGTCGCCTCGATGGTGCGGCTGTCCGGAGCGGCATCGGCTCAGACGAAGGGCGGCCCGGCACTTGTCGGCTGGCTGCATTTCGGTTCGCAGCGCGCTACGGGTCCTGCGCTGGCTGCTTTCAGGGAGGGTCTGGCCGCCCTTGGGTGGAAGGAAGGCGCGCACGTCGTCATCGAAGCGCGCTGGGCGGACGGACAGACCGACCGGCTGGAGAGCCTCGCCGCGGAGCTTGCGGCGCGGGAGCCGGCCGTCATCGTTGCCAATACGCTTCGGGTCGCCACGGTATTGAGCAAGGCGGCGCCGAAGACCCCGATCGTGCAATCAGGCGGGGCAGACCCCGTGGCTCAGGGCCTGGCGGCAAGCCTTGCGCGGCCGGGCGGAATGCTGACCGGACTTACCAGTATCACGGCCGAGCTCAGCGAGAAGTACTTCGAGCTGCTGCTGGCTGCGATGCCCGGATTACGCCGCACGGGCGTATTGGTCGATCGTAACGCCGTGAATCTCGGCTTGCAGACGACGGCCGCGCAGCGCGCGGCCACGCAGCACAAGCTCGACGCGCGCATCGGCGGCGTGGCGAAGCGTGAGGATATCGAGCCGGTGCTTGCGGACCTTGCGAAACAGGGTGTGGAAGCGCTCGTCGTGGTATCGAGCCCGATGCTTTTCTTCGAGCGGCGGCACATCGTGAATCTGGCGATGGCGCACCGCTGGCCGGCCATCAGCGAAGGCGTCCTGTGGGTCGAGGCGGGCGCCCTCCTCAGCTATGGCGCGGACCGCTCGCACAATCACCGCCGTGCCGCCTATTTCGTCGACCGCATCCTGAAAGGCGCCGCGCCGGGCGAACTTCCCATCGAACAGCCCACGCGGTTCGTGTTGGGGCTCAATCTCCGCACCGCGAAGGCGCTCGGGTTGGCGATTCCGCAGGCGCTGCTGGTGCGTGCGAACAGGCTGATCGAATAACGCCTGTCTTCAGTCGAGCACCGGCAGCAAGCGTGCGTCGACTCCGGTGACCGATCTCGATGCGCGCATCAGATCATGCGTGCGCACATGCGCGCCGGATCAGCGTCGTGAATATTCCACAGAATTCCCGCACGACAGTTAACAGCCTCGCCTTCTAAGCGTCCCTAACGTCGCGTCATACAGGTCGGTGCAGCAATGCAGCCTGTCACGCCGCCGCGAATTCGCGCGTCGTCTGAATCTCACAAAAGGAGATCGCGATGGACACCAGGGGCTCTTCAAGGCTTGCAGCACGTCGCACGACCCGCAGTCGCGCGGCTGCCATGCTGATCGCATTCACGCTCGCTGCCCCCGCATCCGGGCAGGACTGGGGGGACTCGCACTACGTTCCGACACCGCAGAGCGTCGTGGACAAGATGCTCGAGCTCGGAAAAGTCAGTCCCAAGGACTTTGTAGTCGACCTCGGCTCCGGGGACGGCCGCATCGTGATCACGGCCGCCAGGAAGTTCGGCGCACGCGGCTTCGGCATCGACATCGATCCGAACCTGATCAGGCTGAGCAATCAGCTCGCGTCCAAAGCCGGCGTCGCCGACCGCGCGCGATTCTACGAGCGAGATCTTTTTGCCGCGGACATTAGCCAGGCGAGTGTGGTGACAGTCTACCTGCTGCCTGAAGTGGTGCTGATGATCAGGTCGAAGATCCTGTCGATGAAGCCGGGCACGCGCATCGTCGCGCACGACTACGACTTCGGCGAGTGGCAACCCGACCATCAGGTCCTCGTCAATGCCCCGGACAAGAACGTCGGGCGCGAGCGCAAGAGCAAGATCATGTACTGGGTCGTGCCGGCAGAGACGGCCGGCCGCTGGCGCGGGCGCATTACCGGTGCCGCCGGAGTCGTTCAGGAATTCGAGCTTGCGCTGCAGCAGATGTTCCAGCAGGTCCAGGGCACGCTCACTGTAGCGGGCAAGTCCGTTGCCATCGAGAACGCCAGACTGACGGGCGACCGGCTCGCCTTTGCAGCGAACCTGAATGCGGCCGGCGGCGACGCACGCTATGAGTTCAACGGCCGCATCGAGAAGCATGCGCTCGACGGCACCGTGCGCGTGACGCGCGCTCGCGCGGGCGCGGCGAGACAAGGGTGGAGCGCCGCACGCACGGAGCTGTGGCGCCCCAGCCACGCCTCTCTGCCGCCGCCGCCGACGCAGCAGCCGAGCGCCGATGTTTCGCTGGCGCATTGAGCAGAGGTCGCCACCGTGCCCTGGCCTACTGGCAGGGCACGGGTCGTGGTGGACTAATCAAGAGGAGAACGCCATGTCGATACCTTCATCTGTCGTAGCGGCGAGTCTGAGCCTCATGTTTCTGCTCGCAGGGGGACTCGCGGCGCACGCCGCCGAAATCAGCGTGCTCAGCAGCTACGGCATGCGCGCAGTGATGCTCGATGTGGCGCCGAAGTTCGAGCAGACAGCAGGACACAAGCTCACGTTCAGGTTTGCTAATCCGCGCGTGATCGCAAAGCAGATTCGGGACGCGGGAACCGCCGATGTCGTCGTCACGGCCGGCGTGGACTTCACGAAAGGCCAGGTATTGCCGGGATCCGCAACTGCCATCGCCCGGACTCTCGTGGGGCTGGCTGTTCGTAACGGCGCGCCGAAGCCGGACATCTCATCGTCAGACGCCGTGAAGCATGCGCTGCTCACCGCCAAGTCGATTTCTCATGACGACGGTCCAGCAGGTCGCCATTTAGTGAACATACTCGAGCATTGGAGCATCGCGGACCGAATCGAATCCAAAACGATTCTCGGCGCACCGCCACCGCGACGGGTCGGCGACCTGGTTGCCTCCGGCGAGGTCGAGATCGGCGTGCACGTGATCTCGCTCATGATCGGTATCCCCGGCATCGAGATCGTCGGTCCGTTACCGGCCGAGCTGCAGCGAAGCGACCCGACTTCTGCGGCGATCATGGCCGGCGCCAGGGACATCGCCGCAGCGAAGGCGCTGGTCGAGTTCCTGCGCACGCCCGCAGCGGCCGCTGTGATCAAGGCCAAAGGTATGGAGCCTGCGACGCCGTGAGCGCGGGCGATTACCTGCGGATCGCGCAGATGCTGCTGGTCTGGCACCGCAAGTGCGGCGGTGCGCCGCGCAGCGCCGTTAGACAACGCGAATCGCAACTCACCAATCGGAGGGATAGATCATGCTTCGCTCGTTAGTCATCGTCGTGGGTCTTCTTGCGGGATTCCAGACAGCTCTCGCAGCCCCGTGGGAGCTCCCGACTGATGTCAAGACTCTCACGGTGAACGGCTACCCCATAGCCTATCGCGAACGAGGGTCTGGTCCGACCGTTTTGCTCCTGCACGGGCAGATCGGCGATTACAGAGGCTGGAACGGCCTGCTTAAGTCTCCGCCGGCGGGCTTCCGATTCATGGCGCTGAGCCGCCGTCACCACTACCCGGAGCGCTGGGACGGAAAAGGCGGCCAATTCTCTACCAAGCAGCACACCGAAGACCTGGCCGCATTCATAGAAGCCCTGGGCGTCGGTCCGGTACACGTCGTCGCGCCTTCGCTAGCCGGCATTTTTGCAGTCCGTGCAGCTCAAGCCCGGCCGGACCTCGTCAAGAAGCTCGTGTTGATGGAGGGCGCGTTCGGTGCATTGTTGCCGCCGTCGAAACCCGCTGCGGGAGGGATCTCGCTGCCAAAGCTTCGCAAGGCTGCCGCAGCCCGCTTCGAGGAGGGCGATATCGACGGAGGGCTTGAAATGTGGATAGACAGGTTCGAGCTCGGAACGTGGAAACGCCTCAGCGAGCCGCGTCGACAGGTGAGACGGGACAATGCTTGGTTGCTACTCACTCCACTCGGTCCGGGAACGCGCATCACTTGCTCTGATGTAGCCGGTTTGTCGATGCCCGTGCTACTGATGCAGGGGGAAAAGACCACGCCTCGCTACGCGCGTATCGTCGAGGCGACCCAAAAGTGTCTGCCTTCGGCTGAGCACGTCATTATTCCCGAAGCAGAGCATGGCACGCAGATCGCGATCATGAATCCATCCGCGTTTCAGGCAACGCTCGTCACGTTTCTGAAGAAGTGAGGGTGAGCGAGTCACAACTAACCTTGCTGCACGGTCTCATCTCGTGCAGCGAGTGGCCGGCGTACCGCTGTCTCTCCTGCTCGATGAAGCCGGAATCGAGCCGGGCGCGAAATGGCTGCTTGCGCAAGGCGCCGACACGGCGGCACTGAGCCGCAGCATCCGGCTCGAGAAAGCGCGCGATGACACGCTGGTTGCGCTGTCCAGAACGGCTCAACTAAGGGCCTCTCACTGCACCCCATACTCACACGCAGAATAGTCCTGCGGGAGGGAAACGCCGGCCGCAGTGCACCCCATTTATACCTAGAACTTCGGCACGTTAGGTATAATCCCGCAGGTGATCCGACAGCCGCCCGAGACGCAGACTTTATACGCGGAACTCGCTGAGCGCCTCCGGGCGATGGAGGCAGCGCGCAGTTTCGCGTCGCTGAAGGGCGGCTTCTCTAAAAAGCGGGTGGGCACCGCCGATTACTGGTACTTCAAGACCAGCGAAGCCGCGACAGGCCAGCGCGAATATTCAGTAGGGCCGGATACGCCTGCAACGAGATCGGTGATCGAGGCGTACCGTCGCGGGCGGGCCGGCATGGACGAAGCGGCAGACGGCGTGGCACGTCTTTGCGCCATGCTTCGTCAGGGTGACGCGGTCGTCACCGATGCCGTGTCCGCGAAAGTGATCGCCGCGCTCGCGAATGCCGGGGTGTTCCGGCTCGGCGCCGTGCTCGTCGGTACGCACGCCTTCATCGCACTGGGGAACGTCCTGGGCGTGCGCTGGCGTTCCAGTCTGCGCACGCAGGACATCGACGTGCTCGCGGCTCCCGTGCTGGAGCTCGCCATCGAGCAGCGGGAGGCCGATGTGCCGCGGGCGCTCGAAAGCCTCCATCTCGGTTTCCTGCCGGTTCCCGGACTGGATCCAGGCAGTCCGGAAACATCCTTCAAAGTCCGCGGTAAGTCTTTGCGCGTCGACCTGCTCACGCCCGCGCGCGGCCGCCGCTACACCGGCCCGGTGCCGATCCGTCGGTTGAAAACATGTGCGCAGCCTGTTGAGTTCATAGACTACCTGCTCGACTCGCGCATCGCCGTGCCGATCGTCAACGGCGGCGCGAGTCTCGTGAACGTTCCCGATCCAGCCCGGTTCGCGCTTCACAAGCTTATCGTGAGCGGCGAGCGCCCCGTGACCGAACAGGCGAAGTCAATGAAAGACATCCAGCAGGCCGCCGAGATGATCGAAGTACTATTCGAAGATCGCGCCGGAGACCTGGAGTTGGCGATAGATAGCATGAACGAGCGGCCGAAGCGCTGGCGGACCAGATTGCGCCGCGGTCTCGAGAGACTGCCGGCGGCGTTCGCGCAAGCAAAGAAGAAGCTTGCCGGGCGACTGACGGTTTGATCGCCGGAAAAGACATGTGCCATCGAAACGTGTCGCCGGAATGCG
>CAYODZ010000069.1:0-7491 GCA_964402835.1 uncultured Gammaproteobacteria bacterium
GATATTTCCATTCTTGAAATGGCTGAGGCGCGCACGCTCTCGATAAGCGCGGATATCTCGCAACTTGAAATCGCGCTAATGGGCCTTTGTGCCAATGCAAAACACGCCATGCCGATGGGTGGGAGAATCACCATAGATCTCCAAGAGACCGTGGTAGAGACGACGGACGCACGGCCTCTGAAGGCAGGAAAGTATGTTGTGATCTCCGTCACCGACACCGGCGTTGGGATGGATAGCCAGACGGTCGCGCGAGCCTTCGACCCGTTCTTCACGACGAAGGAAATCGGGCAGGGGACCGGTCTAGGCCTCGCGATGGTGTATGGCTTCGCCAAGCAGTCCGGCGGTCACGCTGAGATCATTTCAAAACTCGGTTTAGGGACAACGGTGAAAGTCTTGATCCCTTCGGTGCCCAAGAAACCGCCAATCGCCACCCCCCACGGGCGATGTGCCGGCTAAAGAGCGGCACGCGCCAACGATCTTGGTGGTGGAGGACAACGATCTTGTACGCGAATCGTCCATCGAGCAAATAAATGCGCTGGGCTACAAAGTCATCGCAGAAGCTGACGGACCGTCCGCGCTCAAGGTCATCACCGCGCGCGACGACATCGATTTGTTGTTCACGGACGTACGGATGCCCGGCGGTATGTCCGGCAAGGACCTTGCAGCGTCGGCAATCAAGCTACGCCCCCTCATCAAAGTGCTCTATACCTCCGGTTACACCAATAATCTTTTCGAAACCGAATCGGTGAGTAGTCGGCATCGTCTCCTTCAGAAGCCGTATACCAAGACGCAGCTCGCGGAGTATCTCAAGGAGGTCTTGCATGGATGATATGCGCCTATTGATTCTGGACGATGAAGCAGAGATTGGAGAGATGATTTGTCTTCTTGCGCGTAGCGCAGGATTGGAGGCGCGCAGTACGATCGATCCCGGCACGTTCTTCGGATTGCTGGAATCTTGGGATCCGACCCATATCTGCCTCGATCTCGTGATGCCCGACATGGATGGTGTCGAGGTCATCGGTGCATTGGCGAAGGTGCACTGTCGCGCAAAATTGATCATTGTGAGCGGCGTGAACACACGCGTGATTGCCGCTGCCGAACGGTCTGCCGCAGAGCACGGACTGATCATCGCGGGCACACTCTCGAAACCGTTTCGCCCAGACTCGCTGCTCGACTTGCTCAACTGGCATCCGTCGACGGTGTTGTCCTCGCATACGCTAGGCGCGGTCGCAGACTTCGACGGCACTGAGCTGGAGGCTGGGATTCGAAGGCAGGAGTTCTTTGTTGCCTACCAACCTAAAATCAATCTTCGAACGGGCGACATCGCCGGATTCGAAGCATTGCTTCGATGGAAGCATCGAGAGATGGGTGCAATCCCCCCGGATGTTTTTATACCCGTCGCGGAACGTGCGGGCCTCATCAACGATCTCACCTACCTCGTCGCCGAGCGCGCATTTGCCTGGCATTCACGCGTTGGAGTTGGGTCTATCGCGATAAACCTATCCACCCATTCGCTCGATAATCCAGAATTTGTTGAAAATATTATCGCGCTTGGCGCAAAGTACGGTATTGCAACCCGGAACGTGATTTTCGAACTCACGGAGACCAGTGCGATGGCAGACCCAACCGCTTCGCTAGACCTACTGACGCGTCTACGGGTCAAAGGGTTTCATCTTTCAATCGATGACTTCGGAACAGGTTTCTCGTCCATGCAGCAGCTCGTCAGGCTCCCGTTTTCGGAAATAAAAGTCGACCGATCGTTCTGCATGACCGCTCGCACGTCTGCTGAGTCGCGTTCGGTGATTGAGTCGATTCTCACGCTTGGGCATAGCCTCGGACTTCGCACCGTCGCGGAGGGCGTAGAAGACGGCGAGACCCTCGACTACCTAACGAAAAAAGGGTGCGACCTGGCTCAGGGCTATCACATCGCCCGCCCCATGCCCGCTGAGGAGGTCTCGTGCTGGCTCACATCGCGCGCGCGATAGGCGTCCTCTGTCTTGTACTCGCGGCGCTGATGGGTTGTAGCAGCCGGGCGGTGTTCGAGAACGCGCAACACAACAAGCGGAACGAATGCCAGCGGCTGCCGCCATCGCAGTACGATGCGTGCATGGAGCGCGCTAGTCAGACCTTCGACGAGTACCGAAAAGCGCGCGACGAAGTCATCGACCGATAAGGTCGAGCGTCCGCGGCCACAGGGCCTGTTCGTAATCCTGCCGAAAGAAACCGAAATGTCCGATGCGCGAGAGTCCTGCGTCGCGCGGCGCGACTCGCGTCGCATCGACCGCCGTGCCCGTGTACAGCGCGTAGAGTTCGTCGGTATTGCGCGCGGACATGAACTCGTCATCGGTGAACGACAGCGCGCGTATGGGCGCGTCGAACGCCGCGTACTCGGACTCCAATCCCTCGACGCCAACGCAGTAGCGGGGGTGCAGGCACCAGCGACGCCATTGCCGCATCACGCCGGCCGGGAGATCGCCGACCATGCGCAGGCGCCGGCCCGGGAAGTACCCCGCAATCGCGATTGCCGTCGGCGCAATCACGAACCAGAGCAGCGCCGTGGTGAGCATCATGCGCGGCTCGTGGTAGCGCCAGTGGCCATTGCCCGCGGCGACCATCACCATTCGCGAAATCTTGTGTGCGTTCGGCACCATCGGCAGGATCTGCCCGCCAAGGCTGTGGCCGAGCCAGATGACCGGCTTACCGCCGGCGGCCGCCGCATCGATCATCGCAACGCAATCAAGCGTCGCCCAATCGGTGACGGTCGCATCGAAACCGCGCAGGGATTTCGGCGCGGATTTCGCGATGCCGCGGTAATCGAAGGTCAGCGTGGTGTAGCCCTGCGTGGCGAGCCACTGCGCGAACGGCGCGTAATACCGCTGCGCGACACCCATCGCGCCGCCGATGAGCACGGTAGCGGCGGCGGTGTCGCCTGCATCGAATCGAGTCGCCGCGAGCGTATACCCATCGGGCGCCGCCACTGTGGTCGGCGTCACTTTAGGTAGTCGCGCTTCTCGCGCACCAACACGCCCGCGAGCAGAATCAGTGCGATCAGGTTCGGCGCGGCCATCAGGCCATTGAAAGTATCGGCAACGCTCCAGATGAGTTCGAGCCCGCCGACCGCGCCGACGTACAGGAACGCGAGAAACACGAGCCGGTACGGCAGCACGACCTTGCGTCCAAACAAATACTCCCAGCTTTTCTCGCCATAGAAGTTCCAGGTCAGCATTGTCGTGTACGCGAAGAACGCAATCGAAATCAGTACGACGTAGCCGCCCGCACCGGGTAGACCCGCTGTGAACGCATTGCTCGTGAGTTCGGCGCCGGTGTTGCCGGTCGTCATCACCCCGGTCACGAGGATCACCAGCGCAGTCATCGTGCACACGACGAGCGTGTCGATGAACACCTCCCACATGCCCCAGAAGCCCTGCGCGAACGGGGTGTTGCGCGCTTGGGCGTGCACGATCGACGCGGAGCCGAGGCCCGCCTCGTTCGAGAAGATGCCGCGCGCGACGCCATAACGAATCGCTTCGGCGACCGCGGCGCCGGCAAAGCCGCCGGCTGCGGGTGCGGGGCTGAACGCGTGTTCGAAGATCATGCCGAACGCCGCCGGTATCTGGCCGAAGTGCAACGCAAGAATTACGAGCGCGCCGCCGACATAGATCACGGCCATCAGCGGCACGATTTTTTCGGCGGTCGCCGCGATGCGCTTGATGCCGCCGAGCGTGACCGCGCCGACCAGTACGACGACGGCAATGCCGGTCGCCCAGCTCGGCACCGAGAATCCGGTCGCGAGCGCGTGTGCGACGGTGTTCGACTGAACCATGTTGCCGATACCGAACGCGGCGAGGCCGGCGAGGAATGCGTAAATCACGCCGAGCCAGCGCCAGCGCGGACCGAGACCTTTCTCGATGTACCAGAACACGCCGCCGGACACGTTGCCGTCTTCGTCGATATGGCGATACTTCACGCCGAATGTCGCCTCGGCCATCTTCGTGGCCATGCCGACGAGCGCGACCATCCACATCCAGAAAATGGCCCCCGGGCCGCCGAGCGCGATCGCGGTAGCGACGCCCGCGATGTTGCCGACGCCGATGGTCGCGGCCATCGCCGAGCTGACGGCCTGGAATGGCGTGATGGCGCCGGGGTCCGCCGACTTGTCCTTGCTGAAGACCGTGCCGAAGCTCTTGCGCCAGGCGAGCCGTAGGTGCGTGAATTGGAAAAAGCCGAGTCGTATCGTCAGGTACAGGCCTGTGCCGACCAGCAGAATCATGAACGGCGGGCCCCAGACGATGCCGTTCAGCCAGGAATTCGCAGCGATTAGATGCTCAAGCATGGTCATATTTAAGCAGAAGACTGGTAAAGTTGCGCGATAACGAACATAAAAACCCTGGGGGCTCCATGAACACCACGTCCGATACCGCTGGCCGGTATTCCGTTTTCAATGCGATGGTCGACATCATCGCAGCGCCGTCGCGCGCGCTCGATGAAATCAAGCACCATCCACGTTGGTTCTGGTGGCCGCTGCTCATCATGCTCGGCGTTACCTGTTTCGCGTTTGTGTATTACCTCAACTGGGTCGATTTCGACTGGCTCGTTGACGATGCGATTCGCACCGCGATCGCTGGCGGCATGCAGCCGGATCAGGCGGAAGTGATACGCGACTACATGAATCCGACCATGCAGCTTTGGACGAGCGTGATCGCGATCATCGTGGTGACCTTCCTGATTTATTCGATCCAGGCCACGTATTTCCATGTGGTGAACAAGACGGCCGGCGACCCATCGCTCGGCTGGGGTCAGTGGTTCTCGTTCTCCGCGTGGACCTCGTTTGTCGGGATTTTCAACGCAATCGCGATGTTTATCGTGATTTTCATGGCCGACAACAACCAGCTCGCGCAGCATGAACTCTCGCCGCTGTCGATGAACTCGCTGATCCTGCATTCGCAGCCGGGTGACCCGTGGTTCACCTGGGGCAACTCGCTCACGCTCATCAATTTCTGGATGCTGTTCCTGATGACTTTGGGCTTCGCGCGTTGGACCGGCTCGTCGATGGGTAAATCCGCCGTCATCGCCATCGCGCCGTGGGCGCTGATCTTCGGCGTATGGGCCGCGCTGATCGCGTTCTGACAGGGGCTTCATGAATAGAAAGGTACTGGTCTTCACGGGCCTCGCGGTCGTGCTCGTCGGCTTGCCATTGCTCAGCAAGTTCACGGGTGGCAGTGACGCAAAATCGGTCGAGGCGACGACCGTTGTCGCGCAGCCGGTCCGCAGTTCAATCCTGTCCTCGGGCGCGCTCGCGTACCGCGATGAGATCCAGCTGCGACCGGAGGTGGTCGGCAAGGTCGCGCGCGTCGAAGCCGAGGAGGGCGACAGCGTCTCGGCAGGCGACCTCATCATCGCGCTGGACCCTGAGCAGTACCGCGCCCAGGTCGAGCAGCAGCAAGCGAACGTTCGATTGCAGGAAATTGCCATCGAGCGACAGCGCGTGTTGATCGAGAACCTCGAGCGTCAGGTCGAACGGCAGCGCGAGCTACACGAGCGTCAGCTTGTCGACTCGAACAGCTACGAGGCCGCGACGAACGAGCTTGCGCTCGCGCGTGTCGACCTCCGGAGTCGCCAGGAGTCGTTGTCGCAGGCGCGCGCCTCACTCGCGCAAGCGAACGACAACCTCGCGCGGACCGAGATCCGCTCGCCGATCGACGGCATCGTGATCAAGCTCGACATCAAGCCCGGCGAGGCCGTCATTACCGGCACGACGAACATTCCAGGCTCGGAGCTCGCCGTCATCGCGGATCCATCGGCGATGCTCACCGAGGTGCAGGTCGACGAGGCCGACATCGCGAAAGTGAAGCTGGGTCAGGAGGCGTCGATCTTCCCCGCTGCGTTTCCCGATACGGCGTTGCCCGGCATCGTCGAGAGCATCGCGGCCTCCGCGGCCCGCGCACAGAACCAGCAGAACCTGTCGTTCGTCGTGAAGATCCGCCTAACCGATCCCGAGCGCGCTGCAGTTCGCCCCGGGATGAGCGCGCGCGCCGAGATTTACACGGAATCCAATGAAGACGCGCTCGCCGTGCCGGTCCAGTCGGTGCTTTACGACGACGAGACCGAAGACGGTGCGGAGCAGCCGTACGTGTTCGTCATCGAGAACGGCACGGCGGTTCGGCGCGATGTCGAGCTAGGGCTGTCATCGGACTCACATATCGAGATCACCTCGGGCGTCTCGCTGGACGAGCAGGTGGTGTCGGGTCCGTTCCGCGTACTTCGGTTTCTGAAGGATGGCGAGGCGGTGAGCGTCGAGTGACGGCGGTCATCGAGCTGCGCGGTGTCACGCGTGAATACCGAATGGGCGACCAGGTCGTGCGTGCGCTCGCCGGCGTCGACCTCGACATCGGTCGCAACGAGTACGTCGCCATCGTCGGCGCGTCTGGGTCGGGTAAGTCTTCGCTGATGAACATCATCGGTTGCTTGGACAGCCCGACCGCAGGCGATTACACGCTGAATGGCCGCGCGGTCGCCGGTATGAACGACACCGAGCTCGCAACGGTGCGCAACCGCGACATCGGCTTCATTTTTCAGAGCTTCAATCTATTGCCGCGCGCGGACGCGCTGAACAACGTGATGCAGCCGCTCGTGTATCGACGCATGCCGTACGGCGAGCGCAAGCAGCTTGCGACCGCGGCGCTGGAGCGCGTCGGCCTTGGCGACCGGCTCGACCATTTGCCCAACCAGCTGTCGGGCGGACAGCGCCAGCGCGTGGCCGTCGCGCGCGCGCTCGTCGGCCGGCCGGCGATCCTGCTCGCGGACGAGCCGACCGGCAACCTCGATTCCGCGACGACCGCGGAAATCATGGGGCTATTCGACCAACTGCACGGTGATGGCCAGACCATCATCATCGTGACGCACGAACCTGAAATCGCCGAGCACTGCCTGCGCGAAGTCCGCTTGCGCGACGGTCTCGTCGAGAGCGACCGTATGCAGGCGCGCGCATGAACCTCGCGCTCGAAAGCCTGCGCTCCGCATTCGCCGCCATCCGCGCGCACGGCTTCCGCTCGTTCCTGACGGCGCTCGGCATCATCATTGGCGTCGCGTCCGTGATTGCCGTCGTGTCCATCGTGCAGGGCCTGTCGCATACGGTGAATGCGCAGTTCCAGGGCCTCGGCTCGAACTCGATCACGGTCACCTCGTACACGCCGATGCAGCAGCGAATGCAGGGCCGCCTCGCGAAGCTCACCGAGGTAGATCTTGAAACGATTCAGTACCGAGTCGAGGGCGTCTCGCAGGTGACGCCCATCCTGTTCGACCCGAACAACTCGATGCGGAGCGTCGGGTACAGAACAGAGAGCACATTCACGCGGGTGTTCGGGGTCGGCGCCAGCTACATCGAGGTCAACCAGCTCTTTCCGCAAGTGGGGCGCTTCTTCAGCCGTAGCGACGACGAGCGCCGGCGGCTCGTGTGCCTTGCCGGCACGGATGTGGTCGAGAACCTCGACC
>CAYODZ010000070.1:0-5496 GCA_964402835.1 uncultured Gammaproteobacteria bacterium
GGGGGATCGGATTGTCTGCGTTGCGCGCATCGCGCAGCCGCGGGAAGCCGGGCCGTGGGCGTTTATGGCGCGTCGTGACCATGCAACCGCATGGGAGCGCAAATCAATAGGGTGCCCGGTCGGGTAATATACAGGCATACCTAGCCCCCAGCAATGAGAACTCCTTGAAAGACAAGCCGATGCAGGCCCGCGTAGTGCTGGCGAGCGACGACGATGCCGGCCAGCGCCTCGATAATTTCCTGCTGCGGCACCTGAAAGGCGTGCCGCGCACCGCCGTGTATCGGTTATTGCGCACGGGCCAGGTCCGTGTGAACGGCGGCCGCGCGAAGCCCGATCGACGCATCGAGTCCGGTGACAAGGTCCGACTGCCGCCCGTCCGGCTCGACGATGCGCCGCGTCCCGGCGTGCCGTCGGCTGCACAACGCGCGCTGATTGACGCGTCGATCCTGCACGAGGACAAGGACGTGTTGGTGCTCGACAAGCCGGGTGGCGTTGCGGTCCACGGCGGCAGTGGCATCAGTTTCGGGGTGATTGAGGTCCTCCGTGCGCTCAGGCCCGACGCGACCCTCGAACTCGCGCACCGCCTCGACCGCGACACGAGCGGCGTACTCGTGCTCGCAAAACGTCGGCCCGCGCTGCGGAAACTCCACGCCGCCTTCCGCGAAGGCACGGTCGAGAAGCGATATCTTGCGCTGCTCGGCGGTCGCTGGGAGCACGGGTCCGTGACCGTCGCCGCGGCGCTCAAGCGCAACCAAATCAAGGGTGGAGAGCGCATCGTCCGCGTCGACAGCGATGACGGTAAACCGTCGTTGAGCCATTTTCATCCGCTCGACCTGTTCCGCGAGGCGAGCTTCATGGAGGTGAAGATCGAGACCGGCCGCACGCACCAGATCCGTGTTCATGCCGCCCACCTGGGTCACCCGGTGGCCGGCGACGACAAGTACGGCGACCATGAGCTGAATCGGCGGTTCAAGACGCTCGGCCTGAAGCGTATGTTCCTGCACGCGAGCTCGCTGTCGATGCCGCACCCAAATGGCGATGTCCTTTCCGTCAGCGCGCCGCTGCCTGACGACCTCAAGGCCGTCATCGACGCGCTTGAGCAGAAGCGCTGAGTGCATGGCTCGATACGGACTCATCGTGTTTGACTGGGACGGCACGCTGGTGGATTCGCTTAGCCGGATCGTGCAGGCGATGCGCTCGACCATCGATGAGCTGGCATTGCCCGTGCGCACTGACGAGGAGTTGAGGGCCGGCATTGGCCTCGGCTTCGACGAGGTCGTCGGCCGACTGTTCCCGATGCTGTCGCGCCCGGACCGCGCGCGGGTGCGTGACACCTTCCGCGACCATTTTCTGGACGGCGGGCAGTCCGCGCAGTTATTTGCCGGTGCGCGCGAAACACTCACCCTGCTTGCGGGGCAGGGCGCAACGCTGGCGGTCGCGACCGGGAAAGGTCGTGTGGGTCTCGACCGGGAACTCCAGGAGACCGGATTGGGTGCGTTGATGACGGCGACGCGGTGCGTCGATGAATGCGCATCGAAGCCGGCGCCCGACATGCTGGAGCAATTGATGGCGTGTGTCGGCCACGCGCCCGATGAGACGCTGATGGTCGGTGATTCCGAATACGACCTGCTCATGGCGCTGAATGCCGGGACGGCATCGGTCGGCGTAGCGGGCGGTGCACACGCGCACGAGCGACTCGCGCGTCATGCGCCGCTCGCGGTCATCGCGTCGGTCGCTGAATTGCCCCGGCTACTAGACCGCGATTCCGAAATCACGTAGCAGTCGGCAGAGCCGAATCAGCGGGAGTCCGACCAGCGCAGTCGGGTCGTCGTCCTCGATGCTATCCACGAGCGTGATGCCGAGGCCTTCCGATTTAAAGCTGCCCGCGCAGTCGTAGGCGGGCTCGCGCGCGAGGTAGCGCTCGATTTCGGTCTCACTAAGGGTCCGGAAGCGTACGCGCGTGACGGCGAGGTCCTCGCGCACCGCTCGACTTGCAAGGTCGAGCACGCACACGCCCGTCAGGAACTCGACCGTTTTGTCCGACACGGCGCGCAATTGGGCGACCGCAGCGGCGTGCCCGCCCGGCTTGCCGAGGACCACGCCGTCGCAGGCGGCCACTTGGTCGGAACCGATGGCGAGGCCGTCATCAAACGCATCGGCGGCCGCTGCAGCCTTGGCCCTGGCCAGCCGTGCGACCAACACAGGCGGCGTTTCTTGGGCTTTTCGAGTTTCGTCGACGCCAGGGCGCATCGTGTCGAACGGCAGCCCGAGCCGCTCGAGCAGTGCGCGGCGATAGGGGGAGGTCGAGGCGAGGATCAGGCGAGGCGGCATCCGATATCCCTGTAGGAAAAACAACAGCTTGCCGCAGAACTGCTTTGACATCAATGCGCGCGACAATTATCATGGCGCGCTTATGTCGGAAGGCCTGCCCGAGCATGTGGACGTCGCGCGGCTCGCAGCGCGGTCGGCGCGCTTACAGAGCGTGACGCCGGTCTCGGCCATGGCACGCCTTGCGGCGTTGCTCGTCGACGCGAAGGGGAGCGTCGGCTCTGATTTGCGTTTCTCGGATCGACAATGGATTGACGGCGAAGCGAGCGCGACGGTGCGTGTCACTTGCCAGCGTTGCCTTGAGCCGATGTCGGTCGCGCTCGATGCGCGCATCCGGTTGGCGGTGGACGCCGATGAAGACCAGCTGCCCGACGACCGCGAAGCGGTCATGAGCGATAACGGCGACCTCTCGCCGCTCGCATTGGTGGAAGACGAATTGATATTGGCATTGCCGATCGTACCGATGCACGCCGAAGGCGAGTGCAGCGTGCGGTTAGCGGAGAATCCGGCGCCGGCGGAGCGTGAAAGCCCGTTTGCGGTATTACAACAGTTGAAGAAACGATAGTTCCAGGAGCAGAACCATGGCAGTCCAAAAAAGCCGTCGCACGCGTTCAACCCGTGGCATGCGCCGCTCACACGATGCGCTGACCGGCCCGACCCTGTCGGTCGACAAGACGTCCGGCGAGACGCACGTGCGCCATCACGTCACCCCGGACGGTTACTACCGGGGCAAGAAAGTGGTGGAGACCCGCAAGGAAGTCATCGAAGAATAATCTCGTAGTGTCGGTTCATATAGCGCTCGACGCGATGAGCGGCGACCACGGTCCTTCAGTGACCGTGCCCGCCGCGCTGCAGGCGCTCGCCGACAACCCACTGTTGCGCTTAACGCTCGTCGGTGACCAGCCGACGATTGAACGGCTCTTGCCCGAACCGCACGATCGATTGCATATCCAGCACTCGACGCAGGTCGTTGAAATGGACGAGCTGCCGTCGAGCGCGCTGCGTGGCAAGAAGGACTCGTCTATGCGCGTCTCGATCGACCTCGTGAAATCTGAGGCGGTCGACGCGTGTGTGAGCGCCGGCAACACCGGCGCGCTCATGGCGACCGCGAAGTTCGTGCTGAAAACACTCCCCGGCATCGACCGTCCCGCGATTCTCGCGGATCTACCCGCCATCGGCGGCTCCACGCTGATGCTCGATCTCGGCGCCAACGCAGACTGCAGCGTTGAGCAGCTGGTGCAATTCGCCGTTATGGGATCCGTCGTCGCAAGCGCGGTACACGGCCAAATGCGTCCGCGCGTCGGGCTGTTGAATATCGGCGCGGAGGAGATGAAGGGCGACGAGATCATCCGGGAAGCGGGTCAGCGCCTACAGCAGAGCGGCCTGAATTACATCGGCTTCGTCGAGGGTAACGACATTTTCTCGGACCGTGTCGACGTCATCGTCAGCGATGGTTTCTCGGGGAATGTCGCGCTGAAGACGGCGGAGGGGCTCGGCAAGATGATTAGCCAGTTCCTGCGCGAGGAATTCTCGCGCAACCTTGTTTCGAAACTTTCAGCAGCGGCCGCGATGCCCGTATTGAAACGCTTTCGGGATCGCGTCGATCCGCGCCACCACAATGGCGCGAGCCTCGTTGGCTTGCGTGGTATCGTGATAAAAAGCCACGGCGGTGCCGATGTCGTCGCGCTCACGCACGCGATTCGAATCGCGGTGCTGGAAGTCGAGAAGGCGGTGCCGAAACGAATCGAGGCGCTGCTGGAGGAACAACTACAATGAAATACTCGCGCATCGCGGGCACTGGGCGTTGCCTTCCAAAGCGTGTTGTCACCAACGCTGAACTCGCGAAGACCGTCGAAACGAGCGACGAATGGATTCGTGAACGCACCGGCATCGCGCAGCGGTATGTGGCGGGTGAGGGCGAGACGACGCTGACGCTGTGCGAGGGCGCTGCGCGCCAGGCGATGGAGGCGGCCGGTGTCGGGCCGGAAGACGTCGACCTGATTCTCGTGGGTACAACGACCCCCGATCAGATTTTTCCGAACATGGGCGTGCTACTGCAAGCGCGACTCGGCATCCGCACGCAATGTCCGTCGTTTGGACTCGAGGCTGCGTGCACGGGTTTCATCTATGCGCTCTCGCTCGCGGATAAGTTCATCAAACTTGGCGAGGCAAAGCGCGCACTGGTTGTCGGCGCCGAGACGCTGTCGCGCATGATCGATTGGACGGATCGCACCACGTGCGTATTGTTCGGCGATGGCGCGGGGGCAGTCATTCTCGAGGCAGCGGACGACGCGGGCATCGTGTCGACGCACCTGCATGCGGACGGGCAATACAAGGATTTGTTGTACCACCCGTGGGGTGTGTCGCAGGGCGCCGATAAGCTCGTACCCGGCCACGACGCGGTACGCATGACCGGCAACGAGGTGTTCAAAGTCGCGGTGAAGACGCTTGGCAGCATCGTTGATGAAACGCTCGCCGCGAACCAATTGCAAAAGTCGGATATCGATTGGCTGATTCCGCACCAGGCGAACATCCGCATCATCGAGGCGACCGCGAAGAAGCTCGGCATGCCGATGGAGCGCGTGGTCGTAACGGTCGCCGAGCACGGCAACACTTCGGCGGCGTCCGTGCCGATGGCGCTCGACGTCGCGGTTCGTGACGGGCGCGTGAAGCGGGGCGACTTGCTGCTGCTCGAAGCGTTCGGTGGCGGCTTCACCTGGGGCTCCGCCCTCATCCGATACTAGCTCTACCCTTTCCAAATGTAGGAGCGGCGCCTTTGCGCCGCGATAGCTGCGGTGGCGGCCTGCTGCTCGGCCGGCCGGCCGACGCCTTGCTGCCAAGGTTCCCGGTGTCAGGTGGGAGCGACGCTCCGCGTCGCGATGGTCAGGTCACCGCCGGAGATTCAGAACTGGCCGTTGGAGCAGGCCGCCACAAGGACGTCAGGTCGGGTCGATGCGCTTCGCCATGTAGCGGTACAGCGGCGGGCAGAAGCGCTCGATCCAAACTGCGAACACTTCCTTGCCCCCAACCCAGACCTCGGCTTTTCGCTTGCGCAGCCCGCGCACGATTTTCTTCGCGCAGTCGTCAGGATCCATGCCGTGCTTCTGGCCGCGGTCCATGATGCCGTGCGCGCTGCCGTCGCCGGCGAGCGCGTTGACCGATACATCG
>CAYODZ010000071.1:0-2862 GCA_964402835.1 uncultured Gammaproteobacteria bacterium
GTTCTGTGGCACCAACTTCGGCGATTACTGGGGTCACTGGCTTAAGTTCGCCGAGCGCTCCGACAACTTACCGAAAATTTTCCACGTGAACTGGTTCCGCCAGGACGACGACGGCAACTTCCTGTGGCCGGGCTTCGGCGAAAACTTGCGTGTGCTGCGCTGGATTCTCGATCGCTGCGCCGGCGACGGCAAAGCCGTCGAGACACCGGTCGGCTACCTGCCGGCCGACGGTGCGCTCGATACGTCGGGCCTAGACGTCGACAAATCGGTGATGGAAGAGATTCTGTCCATCGACCGCGGTGCGTGGCGCGACGAGTTCAAGTCGATTCGTGAGTACATCGAGAGCTTCGGCGATCGTGTGCCACCGAAGCTGCGTGCAGAGCTCGACGAAGCCGAGAAACGCCTCGCCTGATTGATTAATCGCGACGCCGAGAGCGTCGCTCCCACCTGTTCTTGCAGAGCGCCGCGGAACTTCAGGTGGGAGCGACGCTCTTGGCGTCGCGATAAGAAACAAAACTAAGGAAACGCATGACCACCAAGAAGAAAAAACCCACCCAGGCCGAGCGCGCCGACCGGCACGACCTGTACGAACAGGCCGTGCAGGATGTCGAGTCCGAAATCGACTTCGTGATCCAGACCTGGGACGCGTTGCGGAAGCGTCCGTTGCGCAAGCTGCGAGAGGATTTCAGCGGCACCTGCGCGACCTCGTGTGAGTTCGTACGCCGTGGTCGCAACAATGAGGCCTGGGCGGTCGACCACGATCCCTCGGTACTCGCGTGGGGTCTTGAGAACCGCGTGTCGAAACTCACGCCGTCCGCTCAGAAGCGGCTGCACCAGGTCGAAGGCGATGTGTTGACCGCGCGCACGCCGAAAGTTGACGTGCTGCTCGCGATGAACTTTTCGTACTGGATGTTCAAGACGCGCGATTCGTTGAAGGCGTACTTCAAGCGTGCGCATGCGGCGCTCGCCGACGACGGCATGGTGATGCTCGATGCGTTCGGCGGTTACGACGCGTACCGGGAGCTGAACGAGAAGCGTGATTGCGGCGGCTTCACGTATGTGTGGCACCACGAGCGCTACGACCCGATCACGGGCGAGATGGACACCCGCATCGAATTCCGGTTCCCGGATGGCTCCAAGATCAAGGAAGCGTTCACTTATCACTGGCGTTTGTGGTCGCTGCCCGAGATCAAGGAGCTGCTACTCGAGGCCGGCTTCTCTAAGGTCACGATTTACTGGCAGGGCTGGGACGAAGATGACGAGCCCAAAGATTTTGCCCCGGCCGAGCATGGTGAGGCCGACGCTGGGTGGATCTGCTACATCGTCGCCGAAAAGTAAGAGCGAATCTGCGATTCGCTCCCACCTGACGACCTGCACGACGGTGGTTGGTCAGGTGGGAGCGACACTCTCGGTGTCGCGATGGTCGGGCCACCAGCAGGTAGAATCACGCCATGAAACTCCTCGCGCTTGAAACCGCCACCGAGGCGTTGTCCGTCGCCGTCCTCATCGACGACACCGTCCACGCGTTCCACGAAGTTGCGCCGCGTCGACACGGCGAACTGCTCCTCCCGACCATCGACCAGCTGCTCAACGCCGCCGGCCTCAAACTCGCCGATCTCGATGCAATCGCGTTCGGCCGTGGCCCCGGCGCATTCACCGGTGTGCGCATCGCCATCGCGGCGGCGCAGGGACTCGCCTATGGCGCCGGGCTCAAGGTCGTGCCGGTATCCACGCTCGCGGCGCTCGCGCAGGATGCATTGAACGCCGGCGAGAAGCGCGTGATTGCTGCGATTGATGCGCGCATGGGCGAGGTGTATGCCGCGTGCTTCACCGCAGACGCCGATGGGTTGGCCGAACTCACCGGCGAGGAATGGCTCGGTAAGGCAGCCGATTTCACCGCGCCGAAGGGTGCGTGGTTCGGGGCGGGCACCGGCTTCGGCGCGTATCCCGATGCATTCACGGTGGAGCTCGCGGGTGTCGACCCGACCGCGTTGCCGAACGCGGCTGCGATTGCGCGGCTGGCGGAAAAGGACTTCAACGCGGGGAGAGCAGTGGAGGCCGAGCAGGCGATGCCGGTTTATCTAAGGGATAAAGTCACCGGCTGAGTGATGCATCGCGGCGCAAAGGCGCCGCGATGATTATTTTCTGAAGCCTGCCCACAGCGAATACACACCCAGCCCCACGAACGCGATCAACACCCAGCCGGGCATCGACAGCCCAAGCAGCGCCCAATCGACCTCCGCGCATTCGCCGGAGCCTTCGAACACCATCCGGAACGCGTCGAACAACGGAAATACCTCAAACATGTATTCCATGCCGGGGCCGCAATCCGGAACCTCATCAGGCGGAAGGCTCTGAAGCCAGAGATGCCGGCCGGCGACGACCGCGCCCGCGGTCGCGAACAGTGCCGCGAAGACGCCGTACACGTGTCGCCCGGTACGGCCCGGTCCGTGGATTGCCGCGACCAATGCGACGAGCCCGACAAGAAACACGCCGATGCGCTGGAAGATGCACAACGGGCACGGCTCGTAGCCGAGGACATACTGCGAGTAGTACGCGTAGCCGAGGAGGCCGGCGCACGCGAAGGCAACAATTGCGAAGTGGCGGCGAGCGGTCATCGCTGGATTATACGAGAAGTTTTTCGAGAATCCGCTCGTACACCGTCGACAGCTCGTCGAGTTCGGTGACCTTCACGCACTCGTTCAGTTTGTGGATGGTTGCATTGACGGGACCCAGTTCGATGACCTCTGCGCCTGTCGGACGAATGTAGCGTCCATCCGAGCTGCCGCCACCCGTGCTGAGTTCGGGTGCGCTGCCGATCACTTCGGTGACCGCTGCGACGGTGGCGTCGATGAGCCGACC
>CAYODZ010000072.1:0-2523 GCA_964402835.1 uncultured Gammaproteobacteria bacterium
GTCTTCCTGCGACTCAACGGCTGGAAGCTCGACGTGGAAGCCGAGGCCGCGCACTCGTTCCTGATCGGTTTGCTCGAGCGCGGCGAGTGCGACTTCGAGAGGCTCCTTCCCTGGATTCGGCGCGCCCTGGTCGAGATCGAGTAGGGGCGCAGCCGGGTCGGCATCTGGCGAACGATCGCGAGCGGGTTGCGTGCGCTGCTTCATCTGGCATACGCCGGGGAGAGCTTCGCGCCGCACCGTGTTCCGCGCGAGCCCGGCGCCACTCGTCCTGCGGCAGCAGCTCAGGCCCGTGGCCCGCTGGGGGCCCGCGAGCCGGCGCTCGCGGGCCCTCCATGGGCGGCTTGTCAGCCCCTGTCCGTCAGGAGCTGGCCGAGCCGCGCGAGGCATTCGCCCCAGAAGACCCGCATGCGCTCGGCCTCGGCGCGCGAGGGGAGCTGGCGGTGCTGGAGTTGGACCTGGCTCTTCCCCGGGCCCTTGTCGAGGAAGTTGGCTTCGACGGGAGTGCCGTCCGACCAGCGCATGCGCATGCTCTTCGGCTTGGTGGCCTTGCTCATGCGCAGCTTGGCACCGCCGAGCCAGCGGTCGCAGCGGCAGAAGGCCGTCCACAGCTCCGCGACTGACACGGGGTAGACCTTGCTCTTGCTCACCTCGTAGGTGCCGTCCCGGCGTTGCCCGCGTTCGCGCAGCCCGCGGATGCGCTCGTAGCCGACGGCCACCGTCTGCGACCACCAACTCGGCACGCCGTGCTCCTCGTGCACGATTCGCGCGATCGCGCCATGCTCGAGCTTGGCCGCACCGGCGCGGTCGAGCAGCCGCACCCATTCCTTCCAGTTGCGCCCCGTCTTCTCCGCGACCGTGGCGTCGTTCGTGCCCGCCAGGGCCGCGAGGACTTCCGGCGCGGCACTCTTCGCGGTGGAGGCCTTCTCGCGCAGCCGGGCCCGCGCGGCTGTGTAGGACTCGCCCGTCTTTTTCTGGCGCGCCCGCACCAGGCGCTTCAGATCCTTCTGCTTCGGCATCGGACTCTCTTTCGTGACGGCCGAGGCGCGCACCCCCCGACAGCACGCCCCGCGGCGACGAAAGTTCCAGATGCCGTCCGGGAGTATGCCCCCCTTTGCCTCGCTGGGACCTCCGTCGGGGAGAGGTCGAAGAGGTTGGGCGCGGATCGCCGCCGAGGAGAGCGTGCCATGTCCGCCCGGGGCGTCAAGCCCGCGCGTTCGTTTCCAGGGACCCCGCGCCCGCGTAGGGGTCACCCCTGCGTCAGGGACAGCGCTTCCGTCTCCCCGCCTTCTCGATGGTGGAGACAGCCTCGGGCGTCTTGCAGGTGGTTTCCCCGTGGTCGACCTCGACCTTGCCGATGCGCTTGGCCGTTTCCAAGGCCCGCTTGCCGAGCGCAGGCTTGAACACTCCGATCGAGATGAGTGCGCCATTCATCGCGTAGCGCGCCCAGTTCGGGGAGCGGGCAATCTCCTTCTCGATCGTCGCCAAGACTCTGCCGGCTTCGGAGTCGCTGATCGAGTCCGGGTCGTCCTTCAGGCGAACGCCCAAGATTCCGTAGCCGATCTCCCGGTGGAGCTCGTCGGGCGACTTCATCCAAGCGCGCATCGTCTCCTCGGCGATCGAAGTGCGCGCCAGCAGATCGGCCAGGTAGCAAGCGAGGAAGTGGGCGGGTCCGTCGTCGATCAGGCGTTCCGCATCCGCCTTGGTCAGCTTCTGCGGGTCGAAGACCTGCAGGGCCAAGATGCGCGCCTCGGCGTTCCCCGTCCTCCAGAGCTCCGTTGCCAGCGCGTGGTCGACCTTGATCTTCTTCTGAAGCTTGGCGATCTCCGAGGTCAGGACGCCGAAGACGTTCTCTCCCGACCCGTGGCGCTTGTAGATCGCAGCGGTCTGCGGTCTCCCGAGCCTCCTGAGTGTCGCTAGGATCTCCTTGGCGTTCATCGCTTTTCCCGCGGCTAGCCGTCCCGCGGAAGCTTACCCAGGGATGTGGATCCGAGCACCCGCCGGCGGTCCTCCGGGGGCCGCACTTCGGCAGGGTGTCATCCGAAGCACAGCGTCGCGCAGGACCGCGGGGCCGCTCTACCTCGACACGCTGGCGTGTGTTGGGGAGGGGAGCACCCGAACCGGCGACAGCGTCGCCGCGGTCGCGACCCAGCGCCGCGCGAGCGCGCTGAATGCCGAGCGAAGGCGGCGATCTTGAGATGCCCGCACGCCTGGCCGAGCACGAGGCCGCGCTGGAAGGCTCGAGGGCTCGCTGAGCGTGGCCCCGCGCGGGGCGCGCGCTTCGATTTCGCGCGAATTTCCTGATGAGAAGTCCGCCGGTTCGGAAGGGTCCATCGACCCCAGGAACACGCCATGAGCGACCAAGCGAGCCCGGACAGCGATCTCCCCCCGCCCGAGGACGTCGACGCCGGCCTGGCCTTCGCCTACGGCGCGGATTCGGAGCGCTCCACGCCGCCCAGCGTGCTCGAACGCCTCGGCGAGCGGCTCGGCTCGAAGCCCAAGCTGCTGCTGCGCGACGAAGGCGGC